>JAWLEL010000155.1:0-6126 GCA_041686165.1 Lentibacter sp. | reverse complement strand
TACTTTCGCATCATCTCTAACAGAAATGTCGGGAAACTTGAAGCGCGGCGGGCGTCGGGCACCCGAGCCGAGAGAACCTGTCGGAAACATGAACAGAGTTCTGCTCCGCTTCTTATTTGCAACGTCAACTACAGGCGGCAGGTTTTCCGTGCAGCGCTTTGGAAGCGCGATTGGGGGTATTCATGATTTTCACGCGCTTGTGTCTGGCTTGCGTATCGGTTCGATGATCTGTCTCGAGCGCGGGTGGCACGGCGGCAAAGAGGGGGGCGCCAAGAGAGCCGCTCTCGGCAGATCAATGAACGGACTTTCGGATTGTCTGGACCCGATGGCGCCATCGGGAGGGGATCCGCGAGCATGTGAGCGCAGCCAGGATCCTGGCATTGGAGCCGAGGCTGCGGTCAATGGTGTCAAGAACGGGTCTTCACGCGCGGCCCTGCCGGTTCGTCCGGCGGGCCGCGCCGCTGTATCGGGCTGACCGTGTTCCGTGGTCAGCCTTCGGTGCTGTCGCCGCTCATGTAGATCGACATGAAAGCCGGTTCGCCCATCCGCTTGAGCGTGGAGAGCTGGCGGTCGAGCCAGTCCCAGTGACCTTCTTCATCCATCACGATGGTCTCGAAGAGCGTGCGCGTGCCGATGTCGTTGGACTCGGACGCATCGCGCGACGCCTTGCTGTAGAAATCAATTGCGCCGCGCTCCTCGTCCTTGTCATCCTGGAACAGGCTTTCGAGCGTCTCGGCCATCTTCGGTGTCTTGGTGGCCGTCAACTCGGGCGTGCCCCCGAGGAACATGATGCGATCGATGAACTGGCCGGCATGGCCAAGCTCTTCTTGCATCTCGTCACGCATGCGGCTGGCCAGCTTGTCCAGCCCCCAGTCTTCCAGGGTGTGGGCGTGCAGCAGATACTGGTTCACGGCCGTCAGCTCCATCGCCAATGCGGTCTGCAGGTTCTCGATACTCTTGCTATGGTCGGTCATGACTTTCCTCTGATTTCTGCGCGTTCCACTGACACCTATGCGCATGCGGCATCATTTTAACCCACACCGCGAGAGTTGCGGGTCCAAGCTGAAGGCAAGGCATTGAAATTGCGTAAGAAAAATAAACGCCGTTTCAGGCCTCGATATGGGGCTGATCCGCAACATGGCGCGAAAGCGCCCTGGCTTGCGAACACGAGCCGTCTCTATCTGTCCCGGTCTCATGCGCTGCGGGGCGCTGGTGCGGGTCGTCAATGCGGCGTTGCGTTCGAGAAGAGCTGGATCACGATGATTCCGGTGATGATGAGCGATAGGCCGAGGACGGCGGGGGCGTCGAGGCGCTGGCCGAAGACGGCAAAGCCGATGATCGCGATGAAGACGATGCCGAGGCCCGACCAGAGGGCATAGACCACGCCGACGGGCATGAAGCGGAGCGTCAGCGACAGCAAGTAGAAGCTCAGCGCATAGGCGATGACCACAGTCACCGAGGGCCAGAGCCGTGTGAACTGCTGGCTGGCTTGCAGCGCGGAGGTGCCGATCGTCTCGAAGAGCACGGCGAAGAAGAGATAGAGGTAGTGCATCGGCGGCCTTTCAGAGCGGCAATTCGGTCGTGTGCTTGATGTCTTCCATGACGAAACTGGCAGAGACGTCAGCCATGTCAACTTGGCTGATGAGGGTCTGGTAGAGCCGGTCATAATCGGCCATGTCGGCCACGACCGCGCGGATGAGATAGTCCAGATCACCTGACATGCGGTAGACCCCGGTGATCTGGGGCAGGGCGCGCGTGGCGCGGGCAAAGCGGGCAGCCCAGTCGGCGCTGTGCCTTGCGGCGCGAACCTGAATGAAGACGGTGAGCGACAGCCCGAGCCGCGCGGCATCGAGCAGGGCGACGCGGGCCTTTATGAGGCCGCTTTCCTCCATGCGCTTGATCCGGCGCCAGCAGGCGTTGCGCGAGAGGCCGACCTGCTCGCTCAGCGCATCGAGCGAGGTGTCGGCGTTTCGCTGGAGCTGTCGGAGGATCTTGCTATCTGTTTCATCGAGTCCCATGAATTTGTGCTTGCCCGTGATTTCATCCCATGTCCAGCGAAATAGACCATGAGATTGGGACGTATTTGCACAGCATCCGGAGTAGGCTTCGCCTGAACAGGACAAGGAGAGACGCCATGTTTTCACGCATTTTTCTCAATCATCCCGCATCGGTGGACGAGAGCTACTTCGAGCATATGCGCTTCGCGCTGTGGTTCGCTTTCTGGCTGGGTGCGGCGGCCTTCGCGGCATTGGTGCATGCCATCATCCCGGCCGCCTTCGAGAAGACCGGCAGCCGGATCATCGCGCGGCTTTACGAGCGCACGCAAGGCAGGGGGCGCTGATGTGCCGCTGGGCGGCTTATCTCGGCAAGCCGATCTTCCTCGAAGACCTCGTGACCGCCCCGCAGCATTCGCTGCTCGTGCAGAGCCGCGCGGCGGAGGAGTGCAAGACGGCGATCAATGCGGATGGGTTCGGGCTGGCCTGGTATCACGAGCGCCCCGAGCCGGGGCTCTACCGTGATGTCTTTCCGGCCTGGTCCGATCCCAACCTCAAGGCGCTCTGCCGGCAGGTGCGGGCGCATGCCTTTCTGGCCCATGTGCGCGCCTCCACGGGCACGGCGATCAGCCGCAACAACTGTCACCCCTTCGCCCTCGGGCGCTGGAGCTTCATGCACAACGGGCAGGTTGGCGGTTTCGAGCGGTTTCGCAAGCGTGCCGACATGATGATCGACGAGGCGCTCTACGATGCGCGCAAGGGCGCGACAGACAGCGAGGCGCTTTTTCTCATCGCCGCCGGGGCCGGGCTCGAGGCCGACCCGGTCGCGGCGATGGCCCATGCGGTGCGTGCGCTCGAGGGGCTGTCGCGCGCCGCAGGGAGCGCGCCGCACATGCGCTTTGCAGCGGCGCTGACCGATGGCGAGAGGCTCTATGCCTTCCGCTATGCCTCCGACGATCTGGCCCCCTCGCTCTATCATCGCTGGAGTGCGCGCCGGGGCGGCTGGGCTGTCGTCTCCGAACCTTTGGTGGACGGCGAGCAGGGCTGGATCGCTCAGGAGAGCGGCAGCGTGCTGATTCTGGAGGGGGACAGCCTGCGCCAGGAGGCCTTTGCGCCCTTCGCGCTGGATGACGCGCGACGCATCGCCTGAGCCGGGCAAGGGGGGAGGTCGGGCGCAAGAAATTCAGTATACTTTCGCATACCGTCTTTCATTGCCGGTGGAAATGGGCTATCAGGCGGACAAATCATTTTGTCAAACCGCCTGAGAGGAACACCCCATGGCCGCATCCGACACGCCTGACATCATATATACCAAGGTCGACGAAGCCCCCGAACGCGCCAGCGCCTCGCTCTTGCCGATCATCCAGCGCTTTGCCTCCGCCGCCGGGATCACCGTGGGAACCAAGGATATCTCGCTCGCGGGCCGTATCCTTGCGACCTTCCCGGAGAAGCTGCCGGCAGACAAGCGGATCAGCGACGACCTGGCCGAACTGGGCGAACTGGTGAAGACCCCCGAGGCCAATGTCATCAAGCTGCCCAACATCTCGGCCTCCGTGCCGCAGCTCGTCGAGGCGATCGAAGAGTTGCAGGCGCAGGGCTTCGACATCCCGGACTATCCCGAGAGCCCCGAGACAGACGCCGAGAAGGAAGCGCGTGCGCGCTATGACACGCTCAAGGGCTCGGCGGTGAACCCGGTCCTGCGCGAGGGCAATTCCGACCGCCGCGCCGCCGCCGCCGTCAAGAAATTCGCCCAGAGCAACCCGCATCGCATGGGGGAATGGACCAAGGACAGCAAGACACGCGTCGCCACCATGTCGGGCGGTGATTTCTACTCCAACGAGGCCTCGGCCACGCTGGACAAGCAAACCGGTGCGAAGATCGTGCTGGAGACGGCGCAGGGCGAAACCCTGCTCAAGGAGGCGCTGAGCTACCCGGCCGGCACGGTTGTCGATGCGACATACATGTCGGCGCAGGCGCTGAGCGGTTTCCTCGCCGAGGAGATCGAGAAGACGAAGAAAGAAGGCGTGCTCTTCTCGCTGCACATGAAGGCGACGATGATGAAGGTCTCCGACCCGATCATCTTCGGCCACGCGGTCCGCGAATGGCTGAAACCCGTCTTCGAAAAGCACGCGGCAAAGCTCGATGAGCTTGGCGTGAATCCCAATGCCGGGCTCGAGACGGTGCTGAACAAGCTCGAAGGCGAAAAGGAGATCCTCGCCGATATCGAGGCCGTCACCGCCGAGCGCCCGCCCATGTACATGGTCGACAGCGACAATGGTGTCACCAACCTGCATGTCCCCTCTGACGTGATCATCGACGCTTCCATGCCGGCGCTCATCCGCGCGGGGGGCAAGGGCTGGGGCCCGGACGACAAGCAGCATGACGCCGTCTGCGTGATCCCCGACAGCTCCTATGCGCCCGTCTATGACGAGGCGATCGAGTTCTTCAAGGCCCATGGGGCGCTCAACCCGGCCACGGCCGGCACCGTTCAGAACCTCGGCCTGATGGCCCAGAAAGCCGAGGAATACGGCTCGCATCCGACGACCTTCGAGATTCCCGAGGCCGGGACCGTCAAGATGATCCTCGACGACGGCACGGTGCTGCACCAGCATAGCGTCGAAGCGGGTGATATCTGGCGCTCGGCCTCCGCGCGCAAGGCGCCCATCGAGGACTGGGTGAGCCTCGCCATCGAACGCCAGAAGGCCACGGGCTACCGCGCCATTTTCTGGCTCGATGAAAACCGGGCCCATGACGCCGAGCTGATCGCCTACGTCAAGCCGATCCTCGAAGCGAGGGGTGTTACGGACAAGTTCGAGATCATGGCGCCCCGCGAGGCCACCCGCGCCTCGCTGGAGACGATCACCAGGGGCGAGAACACCATCGCCATCACGGGCAACGTGCTGCGCGACTACCTGACCGATCTCTTCCCGATCCTCGAGCTGGCCACCTCGGCCAAGATGCTCTCCATCGTCAAGCTGATGAACGGTGGCGGCCTCTTCGAGACAGGCGCGGGCGGCTCTGCGCCCAAGCACGTCCAGCAGCTCGACGCCGAGAACCACCTTCGCTGGGACAGCCTCGGCGAGTTCTGCGCGCTCGGCGAGAGCTTCAAGTTCCTCGCCGATGCGCGGGACAACGAGAAGGCCCGCGTTCTGGGCGAGGCGGTCGAGGAGGCCACGCAGGGCATTCTCGACAATGGCCGCAGCCCCTCCCGCAAGGTCGGAGAGCCGGACAACCGCGACAGCCATTACTGGTTCGCCCGCTACTGGGCCGAGGCGCTGGCCGCGCAATCGGACGATGCCGAGCTGGCCGCCGAGTTCGGCCCCCTCGCCGAGGCGCTGGCCGAGGGCGAAGGCAAGATCATTTCCGAGCTGGCCGCCGCGCAGGGCAAACCGGCGGACACGGGCGGGTATTATCACCCCGATGATGACAAGCTGGCGCAGGTCATGCGCCCGAGCGCCACGCTCAACGCGATCATCGGCTGAACGCGCGAAAGCCCCGGCACTGGCCGGGGCTTTTTCAGTGAATGATGCCGCGAAGGCTCGACCTGGCAACAGCATGTCGAACACCCATCTGTCGAAGCGATTTACGTCAGTTGGGTGTGAGCGGGGCTGGGTGTGTGGACGAGACGGCTGCTTGTCTTCTCCTGCTCAATGACGGGTTGCAGCCCCGGAGCGGGCCTTTCTTCTACGCCAAGGCCGGTTAACAGCCGCGAAGCGGCCCGGCCATCCATTGCCCGGCAGGCGAATTGGCAAAGCCAATTCTGCCGAGAGTGGGCCAGCCCCTCCCATGGGCTGGCGATTTGGCTGATCCTGGCGCGCCGATCATACAGCGGATGTATTGGGCAAATATAAAGCGCCGAGAAATCACGCTGGATCGCCACCCCAGGGGCTGACGCTGGCCTCCTTTGCAACCCCCTCCCTGCGCAGAGCCGCCGTTGGCTTTTTCGCGGATGGACACCAGAGGCGGTCTGGGAAGCTTATGCAAGAGCAGAACACATGAGCGCGAGGCCGGACCCCGCGCCCATATGTTCAGCGCCCGGGCGTCACCTGCCCGGGGCCGCGATCACGAAGGCCTTGGCAACCAGCTCAGCTGGCGACGGCGAGGGCCTTCTTGGGGTCGTGGAACGGGATCG
>JAWLEL010000154.1:0-6140 GCA_041686165.1 Lentibacter sp. | reverse complement strand
TCCAGCATCGCGGTCAGACGAGCGCCATAGGCCGCCCTGAGCCTGGGCAGATGCGTCTCGAAGATGGAGCCCGCAACCTCCGCGACAATCGCCTGGTTGAGCGTTGCGGCGTGAAGGTCTCCGGCCTGTTTGAGCAGCACGAGCTTGTCGATGACGGTCTTCGCCGCGCAGACCCAGCCGATCCGAAGCCCCGGCGCGAGCGTTTTCGAGAAGGACCCGCAATAGAGCGTCCGGCAGGTTTCAATCGTGCCGGACTGCGCCGCCTCGAGCGCCAGGATTGGTGCGATGTTCTCGCCTTCAAAGCGCAGCGCCTGGTAGGCCGCGTCCTCGACGATCGCCGCGCCCATCTCCTCGGCCTGCGCCAGAATCGCAAGGCGCGCAGCTTTCGAAAGGGTCTCGCCCGTCGGGTTCGCGAAATCGGGTGTCACATAGGCCAGCTTGATCTTCGCGCCCTGCGCCTCTTCGCGCATGCGCTCGACCGAGCGGTTCCCGTTCGGGTCGAGCCGCACATAACACGGCTCGTAGGCATTGAACGCGCCGAGTGCGCCAAGATAGGTCGGAAAGCCGAGCGCAACGGCATCGCCCGTGCCGATGAAGAGCTTTCCGATATGGTCGAGAGCCTGCTGCGAGCCGGAGGTGATCAGGATGTTCTCCGGAACGGCTGGCACGCCAAGGCTGCGCATGTGTTGCGCGATCCACGCGCGCAGCGCCGGAAGCCCCTCCGACGCGGCGTATTGCAGCGTGGAATGCGCCGCGTCGCTCTCTAGTGCGCGCCGTGTCGCGTCTTGGAACTCCTGGGCCGGAAAAAGCGCGGGATCAGGTATGCCCCCCGCGAAGGAAATGATGCCCGGCTTGTCCAGAAGCTTGAGCAGCTCGCGTATCTCCGAGGCCTTCATGCGCTCGGCGCGCGGGGCGTATAGATCAGTCAGAATCATTGACTTATTCCTCCGCCGTCACGCTCACATGGCGGAGCATATTAAGTCAATAGACCTGACATAAATAGACAAGGAAAACGCCCCGGCTCAGAACCGGGGCGCCCCTGCTACGGCAAGCCGCTTCAGTTCACGGCTTTGGCATCGACGACATCCTTGTCCGTTTCCGGCTTCGAGGCGATCTCGATACGGCGCGGCTTGAGCGCCTCGGGCACTTCGCGTTCGAGATCGATATGCAGCATGCCGTCTGCATGGCTCGCGCCTTTGACTCGGACATGATCAGCCAATTGGAAGCGGCGCTCGAAAGCGCGTGTGGCAATCCCGCGATGCAGGAAGTTGCGGCTTTCCTCGCCCTCCTCCTCCATCTTTCGAGCCGACACGACGAGCGCATGATCTTTCACTTCAACCGAAAGATCACCTTCGGCAAAGCCTGCCACGGCGATGGAGATGCGGTAGGCATCTTCAGCCGTTTTCTCGATGTTGTAAGGGGGGTAGCTCGTCTGGCTCACATCATTGGCCATGACTCGGTCCATCATGTCGGCGATCTGGTCGAATCCGACAGTGGCCCGATAGAGCGGGGTCAGATCAAAGTTTCGCATGGTTCATCCTCCATTGAGCGATTCCACTATGTATGCCTTCCCGATCGGGACAGGCTCGGTCTTGCAAAACCCTTGTGAGGCGCTTTGCATCACAGATGTGGGAAGGTTCGCGCGCGTTTCAAGAGGACCCAGCACGCCACCGTTGTGTCTTGTTTCGCGCCGAAGGTCCCCGTGGCGGCGACGAGGCTCATTGCTTGATGAACTTCGCCCCGCCCACGCTGCGTGTTCCGACCTGAACACGATTCGCAACCCCTTCTCCAGAGGCCAGCTCCGCTTTCAAAAGCGCGATCGGGAGCTCCAACTGCGTGCCCAGAGAGACAGCGACCCCCTTGATCTCGGCCTTGGCCGACACCACCGAGACGATCCTCGGCTTGCCATCAACAAAGCTGAAGATCGGCGCCCCCGAAGAGCCAAAGTCTACATCGCAGGATGTCACCAGAACGCCCTGCTGCCGGGCGACCACATCACAGACCTCCTGAAGGCTTGGCGCCTCAGAGCGGTCATGGGCATAGGAGACAATTCCGACTTCGTCCCCTTTGCGTGGCCTTGAATCGGTCTGGAAAGGTTCGATGATGCCGTTGCGAACCGGATGGTGCAATTCGAGCAGCGCCACGTCGTTGCGAACCCTGTCAGCCGATGCTTCGCCGTTATAGTCGTAGCGGGGATGAATGACGGCGCGACGCACCATGCGATAGGCCGAAGCACGCCCGTTGCGCCAGCCCACGCGAAATTCCACTCGCGTGTGATCAATCCGCTTCTTGTCGGTCTTGCTGAACAGACAATGTGCTGCGGTCAAAACAAGGTCGGGCGCGATCAGCGCCCCGGTGCAAAAGCCCTTGCCGTCTATGTCCAGCCGCCCGATTGCTTCCCAGCCCCGACTGTCCTCCCCCGTATCGAGGCGCTGCAAGCTTCGCTTGAAACTCTGCGCCTCGGCATCATGGGGTAAGGCCAGGAAAAATGCCGTCACGGCGATCAAAAGAACACGCAGCATGCAATGGGTCTCTTCAGTTGGAATCCGTTCCTTTGGCGATAGCTGGGCGATATGGCAAAATTGGGGCGCTCACAGTATCGAACCCGCCCTTTCTTCTTGCTGAAAATATCCCGACCTCTCGCGCATCGCTTCGCGGTACGCTGCCTGTTTCGCGCTGGCGGCACCACACGCTCAGGACATCTCGCGCATTGCTTCGCAATACGCTGCCAGCCTCGCTGTCGCCTGCGGCGACGCGCTTGGGGTGCGGGGGAGCAGAGCTCCCCCGCATGGTCGGATTTGGCGAAGCCAAATTCGAACCTCGCTGTGCACCCTACTCGGCCAGCGCCCGGGGCTCCGGCCCGCCCGTCGCCCAATCCAGAAGTTCGACGGTATGCACCACCGGAATCTCAGTGCCACCACCGATCTGCATCATGCAGCCGATATTCCCCGCCGCGATCACGTCCGGGTCCTTGGCCTCCAGCGTCTCCACCTTGCGGTGTTTCAACTGGCCCGCAATCTCTGGCTGCATCAAATTGTATGTCCCTGCCGATCCACAACACAGGTGGCTGTCTCGCGGCTCCACGACATCAAAGCCCGCGCGCTTCAACAGGTCCTTGGGAAGAGACTTGATCTGTTGACCATGTTGCAGCGAACAAGCCGCGTGATAGGCCACGCGCATTTCCTTCGCCGCGCCTTCCGGCATATCGAGCTTCATCAGGATCTCGCTCACATCCAGGGCCAGCTCGGCGACCTCGGCCGCCTGCGCGGCCTTGTCCGTCTCGCGGAACATATGGCCATAGTCCTTCACGGTTGTGCCACAGCCGGAGGTGTTGATCACGATCGCATCCAGCCCATCGCCCCGCGCCTCGCGCATCCAGGCGTCGATGTTCTTCCCCGCCGTGGCATGGCTCTCGGTCGTCTTGCCCATGTGGTGCGTCAGAGCCCCGCAGCAGCCTGCACCCTCGGCGACGACCACTTCGCAACCGAGCCGCGTCAGCAAGCGGATCGTCGCGTCGTTGATGTCGGTATCGAGCGCGCGCTGCGCACAGCCGGTCATCAGCGCCACGCGCATCTTCCTTTCACCTTGTGCAGCGAAGCTCTGCGGGTCGTCATTCCGGCTCACCGGTGGAATGCTCTTGGGTGCCATGTCCAGCATCGCCCTGAGCCGGGCATCAGGGATGAACCGCCGGAAAGGCCGACCGATCTTCGCGCCGAGTAGAGCAAGGCGGAAACGGCCTGGGTAGGGGAGGATGCGTGCCAGAATCCAGCGCAAGGCGCGCTCGCCCAGTGGGCGCTTGTAGTTGTCCTCGATATACTCGCGAGCATGATCGACAAGGTGCATGTAATGCACTCCCGAGGGGCAGGTCGTCATACAGGCCAGGCAGCTCAGGCAGCGGTCTATATGCAGCACGGTCTTCGGGTCTGGAACGCGCTCATTCTCGAGCATGTCCTTGATCTGGTAGATACGCCCGCGCGGACCATCGAGCTCATCGCCCAATAACTGATAGGTCGGGCAGGTGGCTGTGCAGAAGCCGCAATGCACGCAAGACCGCAGAATCTCATTGGCCCGCGCCGTGCCGCTGTCCTTGAGCTGTTGTTCAGTGAAATTCGTCTGCATCAGTCTGCCATCCAATTTGTCGCGACCAGCCGCATCCCGGGAAGGGCTGTCGCCATCATTGCCGCTATCCGCGCCAAGGCCGGCATCGCAGGCCGCCTCCGGTCGCCACCATATGCCGGCCCATGGCTCATGCCCCGACCATCAGGCCCGGGTTGAAGACTCCATGGGGGTCGAACCTGCGCCGCACGCCTTCGGTCAGCCGCGCGACGGCGGGCGCCTCAGGCTGAAAAAGCGCCATGTCAGCACCCGGCGGTGCCTTGACCACGGTGCAGTGCCCACCCTTGTTTGCAACGAAATCGCGCAGCGCATCCGTAAGGCCCGCGGCCTCCTCGGCTTCACCCGATACCCAGACCAGCCCGCCGCCCCAGTCGGCCAGCCAAGGCCCGCTCAGCCGCGCGGCCAATTCGGGCAGATGTGCCGGGCGGACCGACACCTTCGCTACATACGCCGCCCCTGAGAAATCCCGGGCATCTCGCAGATCCCGCCAAACCGCTCTGGACATCTCTTCGCGCAATATCTCCGCATCGCCCAGTCTGGCCTGAAGCTCGCCCGCTCGATAGAGCACGGATGTCTCGAACCCTTCAAGCCTCAGGTAGGTCTTGCCGCGTCCGGGCGCGTAAGCGGCGCCGCTCGCCTCGTAAGGCGACCCAAGCGCGCCTGACATGTTTTCCAGAGCAGCCGCCGTATCAGGCGTGTCGAACGCCAGCGTCGCTTCTGTTTCCGGCGCGGGCATGACTTTCAGGCTCACTTCGTGAACCGCACCCAGTGTCCCCCAGCTTCCCGCCATCAGCCTGACGAGGTCATACCCCGTGACGTTCTTCATCACCCGGCCACCATTCTGGAGGAGCCGCCCGGCCCCATCGACAAACTTCACGCCAAGCGCGAAGTCGCGGCAAGCGCCCACGGCAATTCGCCTCGGCCCGCTCACGTTCGCGGCAAAGGCGCCGCCGAGTGTGGGCGCGCCCGTTGTCCCGAGGAGAGGACGATGGTCCATCGGTTCGAAAGCCAGCCGTTGGTTCTCTCCTGCAAGCAGGGTTTCGATCTGCGCGAGAGGCGTGCCCGCCTTCGCGATGAGCGTCAGTGCCCCCGGTTCATAGTCCACAATGCCATTGATCGCACTCAGATCGAGGACGTCGGAGGCGCTGCCTTGGCCGACCGCGCGCGTGCCACCGCCCCTGATCCTGACAGGTGCGGCAAGCGCCGCGACGATCTCGGCCAACTCCGCCGCATCCCTGGGTTCATATACCTGCATGATCTACTCCGCCGCCATCCGCCGTGCCTCGGATGAGGCCAGCGGAAAGACCTTCGCGGGATTGAGCAGCCATTTCGGGTCAAACACATCCTTGACCGCCATCTGGATCTCGAGATCTTCGGCGGCGAACTGATCACCCATCAGGTCGCGTTTCTCTATGCCCACACCGTGCTCGCCCGTCAGGCAACCGCCAACCTCGACGCACAGGCGCAGCACTTCTGCGCCAAATGCTTCGCATGTCTCGAGATCACCCGGCTTGTTCGCATCATAAAGAATGAGCGGATGCATGTTCCCGTCACCGGCGTGAAACACGTTCCCGACGCCCAGGCCGTATTTCTCGCTCATCTCCCCGATACGCCGGAGCACGTAGGGCAGCTGGTTCACCGGAATCGTTCCGTCAAGACACATATAATCGGAAATCCGTCCGATGGCGGAGAAGGCCGCCTTGCGGCCCGCCCAGATACGCCCCGCTTCTTGCGCGTCCGTCGCCTTGCGGAATTCCACCGGATCATGGCGCATCGCGATCTCGCGTATGAGGCCGAGCTGGTTCTCGATCTCCGCCTCGCTGCCTTCCACCTCGACGATCAGAAGCGCCTCGCAGTCCGGATAGCCCGCGCCGGAATATTCATCGCACACCCCGATGAGCAGCCGGTCCATGAACTCGATCGCGACCGGCAGGATACCTGCCTTGATGATGTCCGAAACGCAGGCCCCGGCAACCTCGTTCGAGGAAAACCCGATCAGCACAGGGCGCGCGCCCTCGGGCTTG
>JAWLEL010000153.1:0-6179 GCA_041686165.1 Lentibacter sp. | reverse complement strand
ACCTGTGGCAGGCGGCCCCGCCTCTCCGTTCGCTGGCCCGTTCGCTGGCCTGTTCGCTGGCCCGTTCGCTGGCCTGTTCTCTGGCCCGATTGCCGGCCTCGCAACCTTCCTGCCCGGAGCCTCTTGCACACGGGCCAAAAACATCGTATCCGCACTCGTCCTTCTGCAACGATATGAACCGCGCAGCTCTCGTGGACGGGTCCGCAGAAGGCTATTGGCCCGCCTTTGAAATGCGCAAGATAAAGGAACGCAACATGCCGCTCTATGAGCATGTATTCATTTCGCGTCAGGACCTGTCCTCCTCACAAGCAGAAGGCCTCGTCGAACATTTCTCCACAGTGGTCACGGACAACGGCGGCACGGTCGTCGAGAACGAGTACTGGGGCGTCAAGACGATGGCCTACAAGATCAACAAGAACCGCAAGGGCCACTATGCCTTCCTGAAAACGGATGCGCCGGCGGCGGCTGTTCAGGAGATGGAACGCCTGATGCGCCTGCATGAAGATGTCATGCGCGTGCTCACCATCAAGGTTGACGAGCACGCCGAAGGCCCCTCCGTCCAGATGCAGAAGCGCGAAGAACGCGGCGACCGCCGCGAGCGCCGCTGACCACTTGAAGAAAGGACACTAAATCATGGCTGCAAAACCATTTTTCCGCCGCCGCAAAGTCTGCCCTTTCTCGGGGGACAACGCGCCGAAAATCGACTACAAGGACACGAAACTGCTTCAGCGCTATATCTCCGAGCGCGGCAAGATCGTGCCCAGCCGCATCACCGCCGTCTCGGCCAAGAAGCAACGTGAGCTTGCCCGCGCCATCAAGCGCGCCCGCTTCCTCGCGCTTCTGCCCTACGCCGTGAAGTAAGGAGAAAGACATGCAAGTTATCCTTCTCGAACGCGTGGCGAAACTTGGCCAGATGGGCGACGTCGTCGACGTCAAGCCGGGCTTCGCGCGCAACTACCTCCTGCTGCAGGGCAAGGCCCTGAGCGCATCGAAGGCGAACATCGAGGCCTTCGAGGCCCAGAAAGCGCAGCTCGAAGCACGCAACCTGGAAACCAAGAAAGAGGCCGAAGCACTCGGCGAGCGCCTTGACGGCCAGAAGTTCGTCGTGATTCGCCAGGCCTCCGACGCCGGCTCGCTCTATGGCTCTGTCACGACACGTGACGTGGCCGACAAGGCGAGCGAGGAAGGCTTCTCGATCGATCGCAAGCAGATCATCATCGAACAGCCCATCAAGGAACTGGGCCTGCACGATGTGAATGTGACGCTTCACCCCGAAGTCGAAGTCGTTGTGACGCTCAATGTCGCCCGCTCGCCCGAGGAAGCCGAGCTGCAAGCCTCCGGCAAATCGATTCAGGAGCTGGCGGCCGAAGAGGAAGCGGCGGCCGATTTCGAGATCTCCGAACTCTTCGAGGATATCGGCGCTGCCGCCTCGGACGACGAAGATCTGGCGGAAGCTGCCGGGACCGAGACCGAAGACGACGGCGAAGAGACGGCGGAAGACGCCGACAAGAGCTGATCTTTGCCAAGAACCAACGAGGAAAGCCGCGCTTCTCAGCGCGGCTTTTTTTATGGTGCCCCGGCCTTGCGGCCAGAATCGGCGCGGCTATAGTTCTGGAAACCCAGCTTCGGAGACCCCCATGGAAGACCACTCGAAACGCCTCATGGCGATGCTTCACATGCGCACCGATACGCTCGAAGCGGGAGAGGCGATCCCCGAGCCGATCACGCTCACATCTGCATTCGAACTTCCTGCGCAACCCGATCCATCGCGGATCTATGCGCGTCTCGCGAACCCGACTGTCGAAGCCGTCGAGGCGCGCATCGCCGCGCTGGAAGACGCGCCGACGCGCCTCTTTCCTTCCGGTCTCGGGGCCTACTCGGCCGTTATCATGGCAGCGCTCAAGACAGGCGATAAGGTCCTCATGCTGTCGGACGGCTATTATGCCGCGCGCAACCTGCTGGCGGATGTCTTCACGCGCTTCGGCGTTGCGCTCGAGACCTGCACCGCCCATGAACTCGACAAACATCCGCTAGATGGCTTCGCCCTTGTCATCATCGAAACCCCGAGCAACCCGGGCCTCGATCTCGTCGACATCTCCGCTCTTGCAAAGCGGTGCCGGGCAGCGGGCGCAAAACTCGCGGTGGACAACACCGTCTGCACCCCGCTCCTGCAGAACCCGCTTGATCTTGGGGCGGATATCTCGATCTGCTCCGATACCAAGGCCATGGGAGGTCATTCAGACCTGCTGATGGGTCATGTCTCCACGCGCGATGTCGGCTTGATCGAGGCGGTTCACGGCGTGCGCAACCTCTCGGGCAACATCCCTGCGCCCTTCGAGTGCTGGCTTCTGCTTCGGGGCCTGGAGACACTGGAAATCCGCCTCGCGCGGATGTGCGAGAATGCCCGCGCCGCCCTGCCCCTTCTCGAAGGGAGCCCGGCCGTGACGCAGGTCATCTATCCCCAGGCGCACGCGCAAGCCTCGGACAGGGGCTTTCTCATCGGGGCCACATTCAAGGATGCCGAGACAGCCGATCGTTTTCTCAAGAAAGCGGGCTTCGCAGCCATGACAAGCTTCGGCGGGCTTCACAGCTCGGGGGACCGCCGTGCACGGTGGGGCGATGACGTGGCGGGCGGCTTCCTGCGGCTGAGTTTCGGTGTCGAACCGACCGCAGCGCTGACCGCCCAGATCGAGGCGGCCCTGTCGGAGCTTTGAAGCGGCGACTTCATGCCCATCTCTCAGGCCACGCTGGATCAACCGGCCTGAACACGCTTAGATCGACCCCATGATATTGCCGCGCCGCAAAACGCTTCTCCTGCTCTGCTCCGCCGCGCTCGTTTCGGGCTGTGGCGCCGCGCGCGGGCCAGCCGCGCCCCGCGAGGCCAACGCGCCACCGCTTTATCCGAACGAGACGCCCGCTCTGCGGGCGCTCATCAACGAATATGCCGATCTCTACGGGCTGCCGCGCCCGCTCGTTCACAAGCTTGCCATCCGTGAAAGCACGCATCGGCCCCGGGCGCGCAACGGGCCCTATTACGGCCTTTTGCAGATCCTGCCCGAAACCGCGCGCACGATGGGCCATCGCGGACCGCCCTCCGAGCTGCTCGATGCGGAGACGAACCTGAAATACGCGGGCAAATACCTGCGCGGCGCATGGCTGCTGTCGGACGGTGACATCGACACCGCCATAAGCTGGTATGCGCGCGGCTACTACTACGAGGCCAAGCGCCGCGGCATGCTCGTCGAAACGGGCCTGCGCCCGGGCTGAGCTGGGCCAAGAAAATTGGAATTTTCTTGGTCAAGATTTTTCCCAAAAATCTTGGGCACCACCGAAAAAGGCCGCGCCCTTGTCGGCACGGCCTTTGATGGGAACGCGTCGCGCGCTCACTCGTCGTCGAGCGCTTCCACGGCTTTCTGAAGGTCGTCCTTGGAGACTTCCTTTTCCGTGACCTCGATCTTCTCGAAGGCCTGGTCGATCACCTTGTCCTCGAAAAGCGGAGCGCGGAGCTGCTGCTGCATCTGCTGGTTCTGCTGCACGAACTCGAAGAACTGGCGTTCCTGGCCCGGGTATTGGCGGGCCTGGTTCATGATCGCCTGGGTCATCTCGGCATCGGTCACCTCGACCTCGGCCTTCTGGCCCATCTCGGCCAGCAGCAGGCCAAGGCGCACGCGGCGCTCGGCCAGCTTGCGGTGCTCGTCCGTCGGCTCGATCTCGGGGTGATCGTGGCCTTCCACATCCGGGTTCTCGTCGTGCCAGAGCTGGTGTGCGATCTGCTTGGCCTCGGAATCGACGAGCGTGGGCGGCAGATCGAAGCTGACCTCCTTGTCGAGCGCGTCGAGCAGCTCACGCTTCATGACGGCACGCGCTGCGCCCGAGTATTCCGATTCCAGACGCTCTGCGATCTGTGCCTTGAGACCAGCCAGGTCTTCGGCACCGAACTTCTTGGCCAGCTCGTCGTCAAGCTCGGCCGCCTTGGGCGCCTTGACGTCCTTGATGGTGCATTCGAAGACGGCGGCCTTCCCGGCGAGGTTCTCTGCCTGGTAATCCTCGGGGAAGCTCACTTCCACGTTCTTCTCTTCTCCGGCCTTCACGCCGACAAGCTGCTCCTCGAAGCCGGGGATGAAGCTGTTGGAGCCGAGCACCAGCGGATAATCTTCCGCCGCGCCGCCTTCGAAGGCTTCGCCATCGACCTTGCCGACGAAATCGAAAACGACCTGGTCGCCATCCTTCGCCTTGGAGCCCTTCTTGCGCGACTCGAAGTCCTGCGCGGTTTCCGCGAGCGAGGCGAGGGCCTCGTCCACTTCGGAGTCCCCTGCCTTGACGACCATGCGCTCGAGCTTGATCTTGCCGAGATCGACCTCGGGGATCTCGGGCAATGCCTCATAGGCCATCTTGACCTCGACATCGTTGCCCTGCGTCCAGTTCTCACCGTCAACCATTTCAACCTGCGGCTGAAGCGCCGGGCGGTCGCCCGATGTCTCGAAATGCTCCTGCATGGCGCCGTCGATGCTCTCCTGCATCGCCTCGCCCATGACCCGCTCACCGAACTGCTTCTTGAGCAGCGCCATCGGAACCTTGCCCTTGCGGAAGCCCTTCATCTCGACATCCGGCTGCGCCTCCTTGAGCTTTTCGTCCACCTTGGCTTCAAGCTCATCGGCAGTCAGCTTGATGTTGTATTCGCGCTTGAGGCCTTCGTTCAGGGTCTCGGTGACCTGCATGTCGTCATCCTTTGCATTTCGGCATTACGTCAAAGGGCGGGTGCCTGCGCCACCGCCAATTCCGCGCCCTTCTAGGGGCCGCACGCCAGCGATGCAAGGGGATTCGCGCAGGCGCATTGCGCGGCGCACCGAGAAGCTGAAACTGGAGAATGGTGGGTCGTGAGAGGCTCGAACTCCCGACATCTTCGGTGTAAACGAAGCGCTCTACCAACTGAGCTAACGACCCGTGCCGCGCTATTTAGCGAGAGGCTTTGTCGCATGCAAGTCTCATTCGCGCGGAAAATCCAGATTTTTGCGCCTAAGGCTCCAGCACCCGCTCGGCACCGTCCTCGATGGCGTAGATGACCCCCTGACAGTGATCAAGCCAAAGCACCTCGTCTTCGCTCAAGCCGAGCGCAATCCCGCGCAGGACCGCCAGCGTGACACCATGGGTGAAGATCACCGAAGGGCCTGTGAGCTCGGCCAGGAAGGCCCCGCAGCGCGCGGCCAAATCATCATAGGTCTCGCCACCCGGCGCCCCGAGCCCGAGGGAAAGGCGTGTCTTGTGCTGCGCATGACGCTCCGGCCAGCGCGCCTCGATTTCGGCTTGCGTCAAGCCTTGCCACAGGCCCGCCGCGGCCTCCCGCAACCGCGCGTCCTCCCGGACCTCGGCCGCCAGCCCGTGAAGGGCGATCTCCCGGGTCTGCCGCACGCGCCCCTGCGGCGAGGCGAAGACGCGCAGATCGGCATGCCGCGCGGCAAGCTTCGAAATCAGCAGCCCCTGCACGCGCGCATTCTCGCGCCCTGCGGCGGTCAGCGGGCTGTCATGATGCCCCTGCATGCGACCCTGAGTGTTCCATTCAGTCTGTCCATGGCGCAGGATATAGAGCGGGGGAAGCTGCATGCCGTAAATGCGCGGCCTGTCAGACCGCGCGCGCCTGAGATGCCTCGCGGGATGGCCGCGTCACTCGGCGGCCTCCTTGGTCTCGTCAAGTTCCTTGATGACCTGGATGGACTGGCGCAGGCGCAGGTTGATCACGCGGCCATTGGCCACCTGCTTGGTGCGGGCGATCTTGACCTTGCCGAGCGGCTTGAGGTTCAGCTCCTGCCCGTCGCCGAGCGCCTCGCCCATCACTTCCAGAGCGGCTTCGACGATCGGCTTCACATCCTTGCGCTTCGCGCCCGAGCGTTTGGCCACTTCGTCGAGCAACTGCTCCTTGCGCATTTCCGTCATGACCGTAGGCGCAGCAGAGGTCACGACGACAGGTGCGACCTTGGGCGCTGCAGCGGTCGGTTCGGGCGCGGCCACCGGCGCGGGCGCTGTGACATCCTTCTTCGCCGCAGTGGTCTTCGCCGCAGTGGTCTTTGCGGCTGTGGTCTTTGCCGTGGCTGTCTTGCCGGGAGCTTTCTTCGGCGTTGATGCCTTGCGCGGCGCGCTCTTGACCGTCGACTTCGTCGTCGCCGTTCCAGTTGTTTTGGCCG
>JAWLEL010000152.1:0-6196 GCA_041686165.1 Lentibacter sp. | reverse complement strand
CTCACCAGCCTTGTCTGGAACACCCGGGGCGAGCGGCAATGCTTCCAGTTCGGGCCAGCGGACAACCAGGAGCTTGCCTGGTTCATCGCACAGGATCCGAATGCGCAGATTTCCGTCATCAGCGGGGCCTGGGCCGTGCCGCTCTTCCGATCCAACCGGAACTTCCATGAGCTGCGCAAGGAAGCGGCAAAGCTTCAAAGGATCGAAAGCGAGTTTCTCGATGTGCTGCGCGCGCCGCAATCGAAGGCCCGCATCAGGATCTGGACCATGGCGGATTTCATCGAAAACCCGATGGAGCACATGCAGACGATCATCGACGAGATCGGCTTCAAATCGGTCCGCCGACTCGCGGAAGCGCCGAAGATGAACGATCTGACGGGCTTCGGGCAGTTCCTCCAGAACCTGAAGAACGAGGGGATGCACCCTTATCTCATGGGCGATTTTCCCGTTGTCGGAAACCCCACGGGCCAGCCACAACCCTCTCCCAAACCCTATCTTGTCAGATGACTCTCATGAGCAAGCGCTTTGACTATTTCGCCGTTTTCGCTGAGATGCGCACGGGCTCGAACTTTCTTGAAGCCAATATCAACGGGTTTCCCGGGCTGAGCTGCCTTGGAGAAGTATTCAACCCGCATTTCATCGGCTATCCGAACCGCGAGGACTGCCTCGGCGTCTCAGAGGAAGAGCGCAACCGCGACCCCCATGTTCTTCTGAGCGCGATCCGGAACTCACAGGGCCTGGCGGGGTTTCGCTTCTTCCACGACCATGAGCCGCGTGTCCTGCAAGCAATCCTCGAGGACGCGCGTTGCGCGAAGATCATCCTGACGCGGAACCCTGCGGAAAGCTATGTGAGCTGGAAAATCGCACAGAGCACGGGCCAGTGGAAGCTGACGAACGTCAAAAAGCGCAAAGATGGCCGGGCGGTATTCGACGCTGTGGAGTTCCGGGCACATCTCGAAGCGCTCCAGGCGTTTCAGCTCACCCTGATGAAAGCGTTGCAGACGACAGGGCAGACGGCATTCTACGTCGCCTACGAAGACTTGCAGGATGTCGAGGTCATGAACGGGCTGGCAAAGTTTCTCGAGCAGCCCGACAGGCTTGAACGGCTCGACAAGAACCTCAAGCGGCAGAATCCCGAGCCGCTTTCGCAAAAGGTCGAGAACTTCGAGGAGATGGAGGCAGCGCTGGCACAGCTCGACCGGTTCGATCTGGGGCGGACGCCAAATTTCGAGCCGCGCAAGGGCGCAGCCGTTCCCGGCTATGTTGCCTGCGCAAAGACACCGCTTCTCTTCCTGCCCATTCGCTCGGCGCCAGACGCGGAAATCCGCACGTGGATGGCGGCACTCGACACTGTGGAAGAAGACGCCCTGCAAACCGATTTCAAACAAAAAACACTGCGCCAGTGGATGCGCAAAAACAAGGGGCATCGCAGCTTCAGCGTACTGCGGCACCCGGCCCCGCGCGCGCATCGGGCCTTCTGCGAGAGGATTCTCAACAAGGGGCCGGGGGCCTTCAATGAGATCAGGCGGACGCTCAGGCGGGTACACAAGCTGCCCATTCCCCGCGAGGCGCCAGACGAGAGCTGGACGCGCGACGCGCACCGCGAGGCCTTCCTGGCCTTTCTTGATTTCGTGAAGGCGAATGTCTCGGGGCAAACGGCCGTGCGAGCGGATCCTGCATGGGGCACGCAGGCAAGCATCCTGCAAGGCATGGGAGATTTCGCATTGCCCGATTTCGTCCTGCGCGAAGACGAGCTTGAGGCTTATTTGCCCGCTCTGGCGATGCAAGTCGGTGTCCAGGCCGAAGTCTCGCCGCCAGAGCCACCCGAGGAGACACCCTACTCTCTGGCCGAGATCTACGATGAAGAGGTGGAAGCGCGCGTGGCCGAGGCCTACCAGCGCGATTACCTGATTTTCGGCTTCGGACCCTGGAAGCGCTAGGCCACCTGCGCCGCGAGATCTTCCGTGATGATGGTGTAGATCGTCGAGGCGTTCTTGTTGGCCCTCAGCTTGACACAGCGGGCCGTGTCGCGCAGCGCGCGCGAAACACGCGCCAGCGCCTTGAGGTGTTCCACGCCGGCATCTTCGGGTGCAAAGAGCGCAAAGGCCAGGTCTACGGGCTGCTTGTCGATGGCCCTGAAATCGACAGGGCGTTCAAGCACGATGAAAACACCGACCACATCCTCAAGCCCTGCAAGGCGCGCATGCGGCAAGGCAACACCATTGCCTACACCGGTGGGGCCGAGGTTCTCACGGTCCTGCAGCGCATTGGCCGCCTTCTGAGCATCGATACCGTATACACCGGAAGCCGTATCGGCGATGTCCTGAAGCAGCCGCTTCTTGCTTGAAGCAGCTGACAGAACCCGAACGGCCTCGGGCCGTAGGATGGCGGACATTTCCATTGATCTCACTGCTCCTTGAGACACCCAGACGGATGCTCAATTATTGCGCCGGGTCGATCCAGCCGATGTTCCCGTCATCACGACGATACACGACATTGAGCCCGTCTTTTCCCTCGTTCCGGAAGATGAGCACCGGAGATCCTGCAAGCTCCATCTGCATGACCGCTTCACCAACCGAGAGCGAAGGAATCTTCGATTCCATTTCGGCGATGATAATGGGCTGCAGAGTATCGGGCTCTGATTCTCCCTCATCTTGATCTGACGCGAGGATATATGTAGAAGCGCCGAAGACTTCAACCGGTTCGGCGCGATCCTTGTGATGGTCTTTCAGACGGCGCTTGTATCGCCTGAGTTGTTTTTCCATCTTGTCGCAACAGCCGTCAAACGCAGCGTAGATATCATTGGCGTTGGCCTTGGCCGATGCCGTGAGACCCGTGGAGAGATGCACAGTCGCTTCGCAGATGAACTCGTGGCCGCTCTTGGAGAAAACGATGTTCGCATCGGTGGGGCGCTCGGCATATTTCGCGACGGCTGCGCCAAGCTCCTCTTCGACATGGGTTCTCAGGGCCGACCCGACATCAATCTGCTTTCCGCTGATTTGGTAGAGCATCTCTTCTCCTTTTCTTATCACGACAGGGCTTGTTGCAGTGCCTTCATGGGCACGACGTTCGAAGCACTATCTTATTGAGATATGGCAAGTTTCCAGCTTGACCAGATCCACTGCAAAAAATGCAGGAACATCGGACGGTCATACAGCTTTTTCGAAATGCCATACCTTATTTGAGGCGACATGGACGGGGCTTGTCAACTTAAACAACCATTTGACAGCGCCGAATGACCGGAGAATCAAGAAATGCGAAAACTGTCGCCGAGATAGACGCGGCGGACATTCTCGTTCTCGACAACCTCGCCCGGCGTACCCGACATGAGAACCGTCCCGTCATGCAGGATGTAGGCGCGATCGACGATCTCCAGGGTTTCGCGGACGTTGTGATCGGTGATGAGAACGCCGATGCCGCGTTTCTTGAGATCGGCGACCAGTGTTCGGATATCCCCGACCGAGATCGGATCGACCCCGGCAAAAGGTTCGTCAAGCAGGAGATACTTCGGCTCGGCAGCAAGGCAACGGGCAATCTCCACGCGCCGCCGCTCTCCGCCGGAAAGGGCGAGGGCCGGGGCGCGGCGCAGATGCTCGATGCTGAATTCGGAGAGCAGGGCTTCAAGCTTCTTGGAGCGCTTGCGCCGGTTGGGTTCAACAACTTCGAGAACGGCAGCGATGTTGTCTTCGACGGAGAGGCCGCGGAATATCGACATTTCCTGGGGCAGATAGCCGATCCCGAGCCTTGCACGGCGATACATCGGCAGGTCCGTCGCATCTGTGCCGTCGATCAACACGCGGCCGCCTTCAGCCTGGACGAGGCCGGCGATGGCATAGAATGTCGTTGTCTTGCCCGAGCCATTGGGCCCGAGCAGCGCAACGACTTCGCCACGTTTCAGTTCGAGCGAGACGTCGCGGATGACAGGCCTGCGCTTGTAGCTCTTGCGCAGGTTTTGCACTTCCAGCCCGCCAGTGCTTTCCGCGAGGGTGAAAGCCGGTGTTTCAGTCGTCGACATTGAGCACCGTCTTGACGCGGCCTTCCATCCTGGCGGTCCCTGCTTCCGTGTCCACTTGCATGCTGTCAGCGGTGATTGCTGTTGGCCCCTGGACAAGCAGGACATCGCCGGTGAGAACGATCTGGCCTGAAGAAATGTCATATACCGCCGTGTTCGCTTCGGCAGCATCTTCGCCGCTCACCAGCGTCACGCCGCCGGAGGCCTTGAGGCTGGCGATCTGCTTTCGGTCCTGCGAATAGACCACATCGACCGATGCGGCCGAAAGGCGCAGGTCGCCCTGCCCTATGAGCACATTGCCGGTCAGTTCCCCAGTTCCGGTGTTCTGGTTGATCGCCATGTTGTCGGCTGAAATCTCGACCGGCCCGGAGGACTCCTGCTGCATGTTGCCGAAAGCCACATTGGCCCCCTGGGAGAAAACCGGGGCCGCAAGCAGCACGCCGAGCGCAGATGCAATCAGAAAACGGAAGCGCAATGATCTATTCCTTGTGTTTCTCGGGATTGTATATCAGTTTCACACCGCGTTTCAGCAAAATATGCGCATCTTTTTCCCCCTCTGGAACCGTGATCAGCAATTCCCCGGCCTCGATCCTGCCTTCCGGCCCCTGCCCGGTCACGGCGCCGGTGCTACGCGCAGACAGTTCGGTCAGGCTGACCTCGATCCCGCCCAGGGAAAACGAATATCCCGTGCTCGTCTTCGCCGAGACGTCCCCTTGCAGGGTAAAGATGCCCTCGGACGCCCGATGTTCAGCCCGCGCCGCGGCAAGTTCGATGACCGTGCCGGATGTGAGCTTGATTTCCGAGCGCACACTAGCAGCTTCCATCAGGCCATCATCCTCCACGTTCTGGCGGGCATATGCCGCCTTCAAGGAGATGAAATCACCACGACTCGTCGTGCCGAGAACCTCGGGCGCGGAAATCTGCTGACTTTGGGTGCGCGAATCGAGGTCTTCCTGCGAGAAGGGAATGGTCGCCATTGGATCAACGCTTCGCGACAGAAGGAAAAGCGTCGAAAGCAGACCCAGCGCAATGATGGGCAGGATGATCTTGGCCCAGGCCACGAGCCTTGTATGCCTGTCAATGCGGCTTTGCACTCTGTCATGCCCCGTTTCGCGCCGCGCCGGCGTCATGCGTGGGCAAAAATATCTGTTTCTGGCCAACCTTCCAGATCAAGCATCGCACGGGTCGGCAAGAAGCGGAAACACGCTTGCGCCAGCTCCGAGCGGCCTTCACGGCGGAGCATCTCTTCGAGCTTGTCGCGCAAAGCGTGAAGATAGAGCACGTCGGAAGCCGCATAGTCGACCTGCGCGCGGCTCAGCTCCTCGGCGCCCCAGTCTGAGCTTTGCTGCTGCTTGGAAATGTCCGTCGCAAGCAACTCCTGGAGCAGGTTCTTCAGACCGTGCCTGTCAGTATAGGTGCGCACCAGCTTGCTGGCGATCTTGGTGCAATAGACAGGGGATGTCAGCACGCCGAAGGTATGTTGAAGCACGGCGATGTCGAAGCGGCCGAAATGAAAGAGCTTGAGAACATCAGGGCTTGTCAGCATGGCGCAAAGGTTGGGCGCCTCGGTCTGGCCTTGCTCGATCTGGACAAGATGCGCATCACCGTCTCCGCCAGACATCTGGATGACACAGAGCCTGTCTCGATGCGGGTTGAGGCCCATGGTTTCACAGTCGATCGCAACCACCGGACCGAGATCGAGACCATCGGGAAGATCGTTCTTGTAAAGGTGGTTTGCCATGTTCTCTCCTCGTGAGTGGAGGAGATGGTGCTCAGGAGATGCCTGCTCCTGAAAACCAAACCCCAGAAAATTCTTCGCGCTCAATTAGTTGGCAGATAGCGCCGACTCGAGTGTGGACCTTGAAGGGCCGATTTTTGGACCCATGAGCTACGCAATATTGGATTATGAGCTTGTTGGTCAAGACGAACCAAATGAATGAACGTGAGCAACCCATCCCCGCGGAGCGGAAATGCTATTGGACATCCATTCACACATTTCTGAGCCACCGGCCTGCATACCTTCTTCCACATCGCGGTTACCTTCATCTTGTAGACGAATAAAATCTCCGAATAAGCTAGGGCCGTGGTCATCACCAAACACCTCCATAAAAACCATCGTCATCACAGCAAAGCCCTTCGCATCTGCTTCATACCCGTTTTCTTGTAACACCGCGTCCGTTACGC
>JAWLEL010000151.1:0-6212 GCA_041686165.1 Lentibacter sp. | reverse complement strand
AAGCCGGTCCGACACGCCATCAGGCGCGGAGCGCGTGCTCCGTTCAAATCTTGTACTGCGCCCCGCCAAAAGCAGCGTTGCAGGTTTTTCGCGGCACGCTTTAACTCGCCAGCTTCTCGAAAAGCTGCTTGTTCGGGCAATGTTCGGGCACGACGCCGAGCGCAAGCTGTGTCTCGCATACATCCGCGATCTTGCAGCCGCGGCAGCGGGTGATCATCTCGCTATGCGCCTTCGTGCTGAGCTTGCCTGCGCCAAGTTCCGAGGCGAGGCAGACGCCATGGCGGGACGCCGCGAGGCGTGTGAGTTCGAAGTGCAGTGCGGGGTTTCCCAGCGGGCTGTGAACGGTCATCGCGATATCCTCCGATGTCAGATGCCTTCGAGTCTAGGGTCTCCGCTCCGCGCCCGCCTTGACATAAGACAAGTGCCGCAGGCCGCGTTAACGAACTGGCGGTAACCCTTGTTTGCGTGCACCCCGGTGTACTCGGGGGTGCACAGGGGGTGCACAGGATGTCACCCCCCGTTTCGCTGGTTAACGAGCGGAGGTTAACGGGCCGAACGCCTCGAGATAGGCCTTCACGGCGTCCTGCACATGGCGGAACCTGTCCCCGCCCAGGTGCTTGCCGCCATACCAGCGCGTCACGCAGACGACATGGCCCTCCAGCCCCGCCCGCTCCAGCATCCGGATGATGACCAATCCGGCCCCGCTTTCACCGTCATCCCCCTTGAGCGGCGTGCCACCCGGCAGGATCACCCCCCAGGTGTTATGCGTCGCCTTGGCGTATTTCTTTTCTCTTTTCAATGCCTTGAGAAAGGCGTCAACCTCCTCTCGCCGCGCGGCATCCGTGCCTGAGACACTATAGCGCGAGCCACGGTCCGAGATGATGTTCTCGAGCTTTCTCACATCGCGTTCATGGTCGCGCGGACCACTTCCAGCCGCTTTGCATTGGGCGGATGCGTGCCGAGGAACCGATCGCCCGGATCGGGGATCCGTTCGAAGAAAATCGCCCCCCGCAGCGGGTTGTAGCCCGCCCGCGCGGCGATGATCGTGCCGAGCTTGTCGGCCTCCAGCTCGAAGTCTTTCGAATAGCTCCGCGCGCCCACCACAGCGCCGACTTCGTAAGCGCTTTCAAGGGCTTGCGCATCGGCTCCGGTGAGCGCCGCCAGCCCCGCGAAGACCAGCGCGCCGGTTGCGGCGTTCTGCTGCTGACGCGCGATATGGCCAGCGACGTGATGCGCCGCCTCGTGGCTCATCACGAAGGCCAACTCGTCCTCGTTGCGCACATCTGCGATCATCGCGAGGGTGAAGGCAATGATTGGCCGGCCGGTCCTGTCGAGCGTCTGGTAGGCGTTCACGGGTTGGTCCGGCCGATCGTCGATCACGATGCGGAAATCGCAGTTGAGCCTTGGCGCGCGGTTTCGACATTCGCGCTCGGCCACCGGCTCGACCGTCTCGACCACCTCCACGAACTGCCTTGCAGCGCGGCGCTCGTTGAGCGGCGCGGGCTGGCTTGCCGACTGCTCGGGCGTCCGGGGCACGGTCGTCGGAGCGCAGGCCGCGCTCGCTAGCAGGCAAAGCGCGATAAAACCGTTTCTGATGAAGGACATCGACAGCTCTCTCCCGGAACGACACCGCGACAGCATATCACGTAACCTGCCCGAGTTAAGCCTTTTCACGCGGCTTTGAGGCAGGGCGGCGCGGGGGCCCTTGCAAGTGGCACGCTTACGCCTATTCTGGGCCCATGTTTTCAATCGAACACGAATTCGACAGCACGCTGATTACCCTCGTCGATGAGGGCGGCGCGCCACTTGGCGAAGACGTGGTGATCAACGCCTTCGAGGAATGCGTGACGCTCGAACAGCTCGACCCGCGCACCGACACGGTCCAGAAGATCACCCTTTCCATGACGCAATTGCAGGATCTCGCCGCCGCGCTCGACCTGCCTGAAGGGGTCTACCAGCTCGCAGGTGGCAAGCGCGGCTGACCGCGCGCTGCACTTCTCACGCATTAACCTTTCCCTGGCATGCTGCGGCGTGAACGGATCTTTTTTCGCGAGAACTCCGCAGGCACGCTTGCAAAACGCCGTGGCGGCGGGATCAATGCTCCGAAACGGGAGCACGGCTATGACAACTGGTTTCTACTGGGACGAGAAGACATTCTGGCACGGTGGCGGCCACTACGCCCTGACCCTGCCTGTCAGCGGGCTGGTGCAGCCCCTCGTTGCCGGAGGGCTGCCAGAGGCACCCGAAACCAAGCGCCGCCTGAAGAACCTTATGGACGTCACGGGCCTGTCCGCAGAGCTTGCCATGCAATCGACACGCCCCTGCACCGACGCAGAGCTGGGGCGCGTGCATCCGCAAGATTTCCTGATCAAATTCAAGGAACTATCCGATACAGGCGGCGGTGAGCTGGGCCTGCGCACCCCCTTCCTGCGCGGCGGCTACGAGGTCGCCGCACTCTCGGCGGGGCTGACGCGCGCCGCGCTCTCGGATGTGCTGACGGGCAAGCATCGCAACAGCTACGCGCTCTCCCGCCCGCCGGGCCACCACGCCCTGCCCGAATGGCCCAACGGCTTCTGCCTGCTGGCCAATATCGCCATCGCCATCGAGGCCGCCATCGCCGCGGGCGAGGCCAGCCGCTTCGCCGTGATCGACTGGGACGTGCATCACGGCAACGGCACCGAGCATATCTTCTATGAGCGTGACGATGTCCTGACCGTCTCGATCCATGAGGAGCGCAACTACCCCGTCGACACAGGCCACTTGGGCGACAAGGGCAAGGGCGCGGGTGCAGGCTACAACATGAACATCCCGCTGCCCGCCGGCGCGGGGCACAACAGCTACCTGGAGAGCATGGACAAGATCGTGCTGCCCGCGCTGGAGCGGTTCAAGCCCGATGTCATCATCGTCGCCTGTGGCTATGATGCGGGGATTTTCGACCCGCTCGCCCACCAGCTCTGCACCGCCGAGACCTTCCGCCAGATGACGCGGCAGGCGATGCGGGCGGCAGACAAGCTCTGCGACGGCAAGCTGATGATGGCCCATGAGGGCGGTTACTCGGAGGTCTACGTGCCCTTCTGCGGCCATGCCGTCCTGGAGGAAATGTCGGGCAGCGACATCACCGCCGAAGACCCCGTCTGCGAGATCGTCGCCGCGCGTCAGCCCGGCCCGCGCATGGAGCGTTACTTTTCTGAAATGCTTGACGAATTTGCCGCCGAGCACCTCGGCTAGCGCAAGTCTTTCACGACAAATCCGGCCTCTGCCATCAACTCGTTCGAGCGGGTCTCGATCTCGTCCTCAAGACGCTGCATGAAGTCCGCTTGCCCAGCACCCTGCTCGATCACCGGCAGGAACTCGACGACCGCCAGGCCCGGCTTGCGCAGGATCGTGCCCTTGGGCCAGAAGAGGCCCGCATTCGTCGCCGCAGGCACACAGGGCTGGCCGAGCTGGCTGTAGAGCGCGTAGCTGCCGACCTTGTAAGGCTTGGTCTCTCCCGGCTTCACCCGCGTGCCCTGACTGTAGATGACGAGCTGGCCGGGTTCTGCCCGGCCGCTCTCGACATCTGCGATCATCTGCTTGATCGCCTGTCCACGCTTGCCCCGGTTCACCGGAACACAGCCCAGCCGATAGGCATAGAGCCCGATGATCGGCGTCCACAGAAGCTCGCGCTTCATGATGAACTTGGCCGTCGGCAGGTGATAGAACAGGATGATGATATCGAGGAAAGACTGGTGCTTGGCCGCAACCATCACCTCCTCTGTCGGCACCTGCCCGCGCAGCTCCGATTTCAGCCCGAGCATCCATCGCGCCGTCCAGATCACCCAGCCTGCATAGGTGCGGCAGGCTTTGCGCGCGCCGCGCGGCGAAATCACGGCATAGGGCAGGAAGGCAATGCCGAGAATGAGCATCATCAAGGCGTTCTGCAGTACGTATACCAGCGATATGAACCAACGCCACAGGATCATCATCTGAGCTCCTTCAAGGTTCTGCGCGAGGCCGACCGCGTGGCCACGAAGGCCACCAGCGCCGCGATGATCGGAATCACCAGTGGCCAGAGCCAGCCCGCCCCGCTGAATCCGAGATCACCGAGGAAACCCGCTTCCTCTCCTTTCGAGGGCAACATCAGAACGGCGCCAAGGCCAAGCACCGTCCCGATTGCCGCTCCGGCCAGCGCGCGCAGGGTAAAGCGACGCACGAAGGCGTTGGCGATATAGCTGTCCTTGGCGCCGACAAGACGCATGACGGAGATGACCTTCGCGTTGGCGGCCAGGGCCGCATGTGCCGCGAGGGTGATCATCGCGCCCATGACAAGAAAGATCAGCCCGATGGAGAGCCACCCCAGAAAGGAAAGCCGCCCCGCCGCCGCCGCCAGCGGCTTGCGCCAGCGCGAATGATCATCGAGCACAGCACCGGGCGCCTCCCCGACGAGCCGCGTGCGCAGGGCATCCGCATCGAGGCCTTCGGGTGTTTCGACAATCTCTATGAGCTGCGGAATAGGCAGGCTTTCCAAGGGGATGTCAGGCCCGAACCACGGCTCGAGCAGCTTGCGCTGCTCCTCATCGCTCAGAACACGCGCCGAGGCGACGCCCGGTGTCGTCTCCAGGACGCGCAAGGCGGCATCGGTCTGCGCCTGCATCTGGCCGACCGGTGCGGAGATGCGCAGGGTCGCGGATTGGTCAAGCTCATTGCTCCAGCGCTCCGCAAGCCGGTTGGACGCCACCGAAAGCGCCAGGGCGAAGACCGCGAGAAAGGCCATGACCGCCGCCGCGAAGACCGTCAGACGCGCCGTGAACCCCGTTGGCGGCACGGCCCTCTCGGCCTGTGCATCCCCGATGATGAAATCCGTGATCCGGCCGATATCTATGCTCTGACGCCGGCTCATAGATCGGCCCCGGCGAGCTGCACCCTGCGCTCCGATAGCCGCAGCACCCGCGCCGAAACCTGCGCCTTGGCTGCGCGGATCAAACCCAGGTCATGGGTCGCGATCATGACGGTCTTGCCCATCTTGTTGAGCTCCACGAGCAATTGAAGAAGGCGCTGAGACATCTCCCAGTCGATATTGCCCGTCGGTTCGTCGGCAAGGATGACATCCGGCGACATGATTACCGCCCGCGCCAATGCCGCGCGCTGGCGTTCACCGCCAGAAAGCTCCGGTGGCAGCGCCCCGGCGCGGTTGCGCAGCCCGACCCATTGAAGAAGCTCCGAAAGATTTTCTTGCTCGCCCGCAAGGCTCTGCCCCGCCACGCTCAGGGGCAAGGCGATATTGTCGGCGATCGGCAGGTGATCGAGAAATTCACAATCCTGGTGCACCACGCCCACGCGGCGGCGCATCTCGGCGATCGCGTCACGCGAGAGCGCACGCACGTCATGTTCGAACAGGCGCAGATGCCCGGCCGTGGGAAGAAGCTCACCGTAGCATAGCTTCAGAAAGGTCGTTTTGCCCGAGCCGGAAGGGCCCGTGAGAAAATGGAACGACCCGGGCTGCAAGATGAGGGATACGTCGGAGAACAGCTCGCTGTCGCCGTAGCTGTAGGCCACTTGTTCAAGCTCGATCACGTGTCTACCTCGCCAATCCGGTCCCGCCGGAACATGCCCCAGCACGGCGCAACTTGCAATCGCACTGAGGCCCGGTCTCTTTGCTCTTTTCTGGCAACGGGTTAACGCCTATGCTGGGGGCAGAAAACAAGAATTATTGGTTTCGAGGGGGCAAAATGCGGCTAGTATGTCCGAATTGCGGGGCTCAATACGAAGTGCCCGATGCGGTCATTCCCGAAAGCGGGCGCGATGTCCAGTGCTCCAACTGTGGAGACACCTGGTTTCAGAACCATCCCGATCACGACCCGGGCCTCGCCGAAGAGCCTGGAGATGCCGCAACCGATCGGGATCACGACGCGTCCTCCGGGGCGGAAGCAACGGATCATGAGGCGACCGGTCCAGAAGAACCGCAGGTTCCACAAGAGAGCGAGTCCGAAGCTCGGGAGGCGCCTCCCGTCGCCCAGCCTCGAAAGCGCGAGCTCGACCCTTCGGTGACTGACGTGCTGCGCGAGGAAGCTGCGCGGGAAGAAGAGGCGCGAAAACGAGAAAGTGCCACGCTCGAGGAACAACCGGACCTCGGCCTCCAGCAGCCAGAGAAGGAGGTCGAACGCCGCCAGCGTGAAGCGCGCGACCGCATGGCCAAGATGCGCGGCGCGGACCCGGAGCCCGAACAGGCCACG
>JAWLEL010000150.1:0-6243 GCA_041686165.1 Lentibacter sp. | reverse complement strand
ACACTTTTACTACCACGCGGGCATGGCGCAGCTCATGGAGAGCGAGTTGCCGGACGCCGAGGCGTTGGGCGTCTGCGGGCAGATCATCCCGTGGAACTTTCCGCTGCTGATGCTGGCCTGGAAGATCGCCCCGGCGCTGGCCATGGGCAACACGGTCGTTCTGAAGCCCGCCGAATACACCTCGCTGACGGCGCTGCTCTTTGCCGACATCTGTCGGCAGGCGGGGTTGCCCAAAGGCGTCGTCAACATCGTCACCGGCGATGGCGCGGTGGGCGAGATGATCGTGCGCCACGCGGGCATCGACAAGATCGCCTTCACCGGCTCGACAGCCGTGGGCCGCCAGATCCGCCGCGCCACGGCGGGCAGCGGCAAGGCGCTGACGCTCGAGCTGGGCGGCAAGAGCCCCTACATCGTCTTCGACGACGCCGATCTCGACTCGGCCGTCGAGGGGCTGGTCGACGCCATCTGGTTCAACCAGGGCGAGGTCTGCTGCGCGGGCTCGCGGCTGCTCGTGCAGGAAGGCGTGGCCGAGACCTTCTATGCAAGGCTCAAGGCGCGGATGGCCAAGCTGCGCGTGGGCGCGCCGCTCGACAAGTCGATCGACATCGGCGCCATCGTCGATCAGAGCCAGCTCGACGCGATCCGCAGCATGGTGGAGGGCAATGATGAAGGAAGTCTTTACGCCGCGCCCGTGGAGCTTCCGGCGGAGGGCTGTTTCTATCCGCCGACGCTGATCACCGGCCTCTCTCCTGCGTCGAAGTTGATGCAGGAGGAGATATTCGGCCCCGTGCTCGTGGCGACCACGTTCCGCACGCCCGCCGAGGCCGTGCAACTTGCCAACAACACGCGCTATGGCCTCGCCGCCTCCGTCTGGAGCGAGAACCTGAACCTCGCGCTCGACATCGCGCCGAAGCTGGCTGCCGGTGTCGTCTGGGTGAACGGGACCAACATGTTCGATGCTGCGGCAGGCTTTGGCGGCGTGCGCGAAAGCGGCTTCGGGCGCGAGGGCGGCTGGGAAGGTCTCGGCGCCTACACGCGGCCCAAGGGCAAGACGAAGCCGCTCAATAAGACGGAGCCGAACGCGGGCGAAGGCGGGCTGGAGGCCGGGGCTTTCGACCATACCGCGAAGCTCTTTGTCGGGGGCAAGCAGGCGCGGCCCGACGGCGGCTATTCGCAGCCGGTTTATGGCAAGAATGGCAAGCTCGTCAGCCAGGCGCCGCTGGCCAACCGCAAGGATGTTCGCAACGCCGTTGAGGCGGCGCGCGGGGCCTCGGCCTGGGGCAGGACAACAGGGCACCAGAGGGCGCAAATCCTTTATTACATTGCAGAAAACCTCGCTTCGCGGGCCGACGAGTTCGCCAAGCGGATCGACACGATGAAAGGCGGGCGCACGGGAGGCGCGCGGGAAGTGGATGCGGCGATCCGGCGGCTCTTCACCTATGCCGCCTGGGCCGACAAGTTCGACGGGCAGGCCCATGGCGTGCCCATTCGCGGGGTGGCGCTGGCGATGCGCGAGCCCGTGGGCGTGATCGGCGCGCTGTGCGACGACGCGCATCCGCTCCTGGGGCTCATTTCGGTGATGGGGCCCGCCATGGCGATGGGCAACCGCGCGGTGCTCGTGGCCTCCGAGCCCTATCCGCTCGAAGCGCTAGAATTTGCACGTGTTCTCGAGACATCCGATGTGCCTTCCGGGGTGGTCAATATCCTGACGGGCAAGCACGCAGAGCTTGCGCCGACACTGGCGGCGCATATGGATGTGGATGCAGTCTGGAGCTTCTCGTCGTCGGATATCTCGGCCGCCATCGAAGAGGCCAGCGCGGGGAATCTCAAGCGCACATGGGTCAATAACGGCCTGGCGCGGGACTGGCTTGGCGCGGAAGCCGAAGGGCGCGCTTTTCTCGAGCAGGCGACGGAAGTGAAGAATATCTGGGTGCCCTACGGCGAGTGAAGGTTAACGCCGCCACGGCCTAACCCTGGGCCGCGAAACCGGGGGGTGCCTTGCGTGCACCCCCTGTGCACCGCCTGTGCACCGGGAGGCACCAGCGCCGCTAACGAAATCTCACCGCTGCGCGCGGGTTAACGCGCCGGACGGGGCCGGATTCCGTCGCGGAATTCGGTTCGATCTTGTTCGCCAAAATCGGGCGCAGGTTCCGAATTCATCGCATGAATTCGCCCCGTTTTCCGCGCCGGAAAACGGCCCTCAAAGCCCCTCGGGCTGACCCACCACCGTGAAGCTCAGACGCTCGGGCTTGAGCAGCTCGCGTGCCACGCGGTTGACCTGGTCCAGCGTGACGGCCTCCACACGGTCGTTGCGGGTGTCGATGTAGTCTCTCCCCATGCCCTGGATCTGCATGCCGACGAGGATGTTGGCGATCGGGCCGTTGCCGTCGAAGCGCAGCGGATAGGCGCCGGTGAGATATGTCTTGGCGTCGTCAAGCTCTTCAGCGGTGACGCCCTCCTCGTGGAGACGCGCCCATTCGGAGCGGATCACTTCGATCGCCTCGGCGATGCGGTTGTTGGCGGATTGGACACTGCCCATGATGATGTCGGCGCTGTCGCGCCCGGCGAGATAGGCATAGACACCGTAAGTCAGGCCGCGTTTCTCGCGGACTTCCTCCATCAGCCGGCTCTCGAAGCCGTTGCCCCCGAGGATCGTGCTCAGAAGATAGGCGGCGAAATAGTCGGGATCATCGAAGGGAATGCCGGGCTGGCCGAACATGGCCACGGCCTGTGGTGTCTCGAAGGGTGTCACGCGGACCTCGCCGTCGAACTGCGGGTCGGCCTCCGGCGGCAGGGGCGCGCCTGTCTCGGGGAGTCCGCCGAGAAGCTCGTCGAGCATCGGGCCCAGCTCTTCGCGGGAAATATCGCCGACGACGCCGATATAGAGCCTGTCACGCGCGATGGCGTCCTCGAAGGCGGCCATGAGATCATCGCGGGTGATCGCGGCAACGCTTTCGAGCGTGCCGGACTTGTCGGAGCTGTAGGGGTGATCGCCGAAGACACGCTTGTCAAAGGCGTTCCCGGCCATGGCCGAGGGGTCCTTCAGGTCCGAGCGGATGCTCGAGACGATCTGCGCGCGGATGCGCGTGATGGCGTCCTCGTCGAAGCGCGGCTCCGTCAACGTCTTGCGCAGAAGGTCCACGGCCTCATCGCGGTTTTCCGTGAGAAAGCGTGCCGAAACGGAAAGCGCATCGTCACGCGCCTCGTAGGAGAAGGACGCGGCCAGACTGTCGCGTGCGCGGGCGAAGGCCTGAGCATCGAGGTCGCCTGCGCCGTCTTCGAGCAGGCCGGTCATCATGTTGGTGACGCCGCGCTTGCTCTCGGGATCGAGCGAAGCACCCCCGCGAAAGCGCAGCTCGAGTGTGACGAAGGGGATCGAGCGTTCCTCGACATGCCAGACGGTCAGGCCGCCTTCCGTGGTGAATTCGTCGATCTCGACAGCGGCAAGGGCGGGCATGGCGAGCAGCCAGGCCGCAAAGGCAAGAAGAGAGGCCCTCATGATGCGTCTCCTTCTTCAGACATCAGGTAGCCGGTCACGGCGCGGTCCTTGTTGAAAACGGATCTGGCCGCCGCGATGATCTCCTCCTCGGTGACTGACTGGAGGATATCTGGCCAGGCCTGCACGTCCTCGACGGTGAGGCCTATGGCCAACGCGCCGCCGTAGAGACGGGCCAGCTCGCCGACATCGTCACGCGCGTAGATCTGCGAGGCGCGCAGCTGCATCTTGACGCGCTCGAGCGCCTCGCTGTCCACGCCACGTTCGATGTAATCGGCCAGAGTTTCGTCCATCAGCGCCTCGGCCTCCTCGAGGGTGACGCCGTCCTTCGGCACGACGACGACGGTGAAACTCGTGTCGTCGAGCCTGTCTCCGCTATACCACGATCCGGCATAGACGGCCTTCTCGCGTTCGAACTGGAGCTGTTCGGCGAGGTAGGATGTCGTCCCGCCGCCGAGAAGCTCGGCCAGAAGGGTGAGCGCGGCGGCCTCGCGCTGGGCGCCGCTGTCGCGCTCGGGGGCAAGATAGGAGCGGCTGACATAGGGCTGGGCGACGCGGGCGTCACGGAAGATGACGCGGCGCTCGGCTGTCTGGGGCGGTTCCTGCGGGCGGGCGCGGTTTTCGAGCGCGGGGTTGGGCGGGAGGATGCCGTAGTATTCCTCGGCCAGCGTCCTGACGTCATCCGGCTCCACATCGCCCGCGACCACGAGGATCGCGTTGTTGGGGGCATAGAAGCGCTCGTAGTATTCCAGCGCGGCGTCGAGATCGAGCGAGACCATCTCGTGACGCCATCCGATGACGGGCACACCATAGCGGTGATTGAGATACTGCGCGGCGTTTTTCTGCTCGCGAAAGAGCGCGGCGGGGTTGTTCTCGGTGCGCTGGTTGCGCTCCTCGATGATGACTTCGCGCTCGGTGAGGATGTCCTCCTCATCAAGGCGCAGGTTGACCATCCTGTCGCTCTCCATGCGCATCATCAACTCGAGCCTGTCGGCGGCCACGCGCTGGAAATAGGCGGTGTAATCGTAGCTGGTGAAAGCGTTATCCGTGCCGCCGTTGCGCGCGACCGTGGCCGAAAGCTCGCCCGGCTCCATGTTCTCGGTGCCCTTGAAGAGCAGATGTTCGAGAAAGTGCGCGACGCCGGATGTTCCGGGGAACTCATCGGCGGAGCCGGCCCTGTACCAGACCATGTGGGTGACGGCGGGGGCGCGGTGATCCTCGATCACGACCACGTCCATGCCGTTCTCCAGCGTGAAATGTGTCACATCGTCTTTCGGTGTCGCGAAGGCGGATGTGGCCGAGACCATGAAGGCCAGCCAGGCTGTCAAAACCGCGCGCATGAATGTCTCCTTGAAACTGTGAACTCAAGATAGGCATCGCCCCGCACACATCAAGCGAGTGCACGGGGCGCTGACATCATTGTGAGGCAGATCACTCGCCGTAGGGCGGAGCCGCGGGTGTGCGCGCGCCGGTGCGGCGATAGTTGTACCAGGCGTCATAGGCGTCGAGCGTCTGGCGCTGGTAGGCCTGGGCGTAGCGATCGGTCTTGACGAGGCGGATACCCGTGAACCGGGATTTGCGCTTGCGGAAGGCCTTGTCCTCTGCAGCCAGCTCGGCGCGGATGTTCGGGTCCACGCCGCCGCGCGAGGCATGCTGGACAAGCGCCGCATCGGAGCTTGGAACGCCCGTGCCCGACAGGCGCGACGGGTTGCCGCCGAGCGCGGCGATGCCTTCGCCCGTGGGGTTGCGGTCGGTCAGGTTCGTGGCGCCGGGTGCCGGCTCGGGAAGTGATTCGTAGCCCTCAGGCGATTGCAGCGGCTTGCTGGGCAGGACGCTGAACTCGTCGGGGCCCTGGCCGGGCTTCTCCATCAGGCGCATACTGATGTCGCGTTCCGACGAGCCACAGGCCGCAAGGCCGACGGCTGCCACCATGATCAGGCTGACGATTGAAAGGCGCATGACGCTTCTCCGCATGTTTCGGCCCCTGAATACCTCATTCGCAGGCCGAGGTCACGAGGGGTTTTGCGACGGATCATTGCTGCTCTCGCCGGAGGTGAAGAGAACGAGGCCGATCGCACCGATGAAGACGGCGATATCGGCGACGTTGAAGGAAAACGGGTTGGTCCATCCGCAGCAGGACATGTTGAGAAAGTCGGCAACCGCGCCGTAGATGACCCTGTCGATCACGTTGCCGAGCGCGCCGCCGATGAGCAGGCCGGCAGAGACGCGCCCTGCCGGTCCGGGCTGCTCGCGCGAGATCCACCAGAAGACCGCGCCGGAGATGACGAGCGCCACGGCGATCAGCACCCAGCGTGTGAGGTTGCTGTCCTCGGCGAAGAGGCCGAAATTCACGCCATAGTTCCAGGCCATGCGCAGGTTGAGAAACGGCGGCACCACGTCGATGGCGAAGAGCTCGCGCAAATTAAGCCAGTGAACGACGACATATTTCGTCACCTGGTCGATCACGAAGGTCGCGATGGCGACCCAAAGCATCATGCGCATCGCGCTCTCCTGCCCGCTGCGGTTTCCCCGCAGGATTGTGCTGCTCTTTGCCCGGTTAGTGCCTGAAATGGCGCATTCCCGTCAATACCATTGCCAGCCCGGCCTCGTCGGCGGCGGCCAGGAGGCCGTCGGGGAAGGGGAAGAAGGCATCCGAGGCCACGACGGAGCCCTTGGCGGGGCTTTCGGGCAGGCCGCATTCGGCGGCCATGCGCCCGGCTTTCAGCGCGGCGATGGTCGAGCTGTCG
>JAWLEL010000149.1:0-6302 GCA_041686165.1 Lentibacter sp. | reverse complement strand
CGGCTCCTGCGCTGGCGGAGTTAAAGCTTCGGCAGGTATTTCGAAGCTTCCTTTCGGGCGAAGGGCTTCATGTGCTTGGCGTGGTTCGACAGGAAGTAGTCCACGCGCTCGGGGTCATGCTTGGACAGGTCGCGCAGCCACCATGCGACGGATTTCTGGATGAACCAGTCCGGATCGCGCACATAGGCCGCGGCCCATTCGAGAACGCGGGTGCGGATGGCCAGCTCTTCCGGCTTGGGGTGATTCTGCTTGGTGTAGGGCAGGGTGATGACCATGGCGGCGCGGCGCGTCCAGTGACTGTCGGATGTCGTCCATGTCTCGACCTCCTCGATGCGCGAAGGGTCGGCAACGAGCCGTTTCTGCCCCGCCATCATGGCATGATCGGCAATCGCCCAACTGTCGAAATCGGGAACCCACGAAACGATGAGCGCCCAGACGGCCCCGTCGGGGCGGATGCGCGCCTGCGTGAGCAGCTTGGCGGCGGCGAGACGGGCCTCGAAGATGTCACTCTGCCAAAGTTGATCCGCGAGGGTGACGCGCGCGTCGACGCCGAGCTGGCTGCGCCAGTCCTTCGTGAGCCTGTCGATCTCGGGATTGCGCACACCGATATATTCGCGCGGCACCTTGTGATAGGCTGCCATGCCTTCGGCGCGATCGGGTTCGGCGGCAGCGCGGAGCGCGGCGAGGGCGTCTTCGAGCTTCACTCGACCGTCACCGATTTTGCGAGGTTTCGGGGTTGGTCCACATCCGTGCCTTTGGCGACAGCGGTGTGATAGGCCAGAAGCTGCGCCGGGATCGCATAGAGGATCGGTGTAAGCGGTGCGGGAACGGTTGGCATCACCACGGTGATCCAAACTTCATCACCGGCTTCGGCGGCACCTGCTTCATCGGTGATGAGCATGACCTTTCCGTCCCGCGCCATGACCTCCTGCATGTTGGAAACCGTCTTCTCGAAAAGCGCATCGCGCGGGGCCTTCACGACCACCGGCATGGTATTGTCGATCAGGGCGATGGGGCCGTGCTTCAGCTCGCCCGAAGCATAAGCTTCGGCATGGATATAGCTGATTTCCTTGAGTTTCAGAGCGCCTTCATGGGCCAGAGGATACATCAGACCACGGCCCAGGAAGAGGACATCGCTGGCCTCGGAGAGCTTGAGCCCCGCATGGGCGAACTGCTGGTCGAGCGCAAGCGCGGCATTGACCGCCGAGGGGAGCGAGCGCAGGGCGGAAAGCTGATCGGCGAGCGCTGCGTCAGACAGGCGCCCGCGGTCATGCGCGGCCTTGAGCGCCAGCAAGTAGAGCACCGTGAGCTGACAGGTGAAGGCTTTGGTGGAGGCCACGCCGATCTCGACACCAGCGAGGATCGGGAGGGCGAGATCGCTCTCGCGGGCGATGGAACTCTCGGGAACATTGACGACCGAGAGAATGCGCGTGGCCTTGCCCTCGCAATAGCGCAGCGCGGCGAGCGTGTCGGCCGTTTCGCCGGACTGGGACACGAAGAGCGCCCCGGTGCGCGGCGGCATCGGCGGCTCGCGGTAGCGGAATTCGGAGGCGATATCGACCTCGACGGGAAGCCCTGCGATCTGCTCGAACCAGTATTTGGCCGTCATGCAGGCATAGAACGCCGTGCCGCAGGCGACCAGAACGAGTCGGTCGATTTCGGCGAAGTCCTGTCCTTTGCCAGGCAGCTCGACCCTGGTCGCATCATCGCTCAGGTAATAGCCGATCGCCTCGCTGAGCACCTGGGGCTGCTCGGCGATCTCCTTGGACATGTAGTGCTTGTGGCCCCCCTTGTCGATCTGGGTCGTGTCGATGTCCACGGTTCGGATTTCGCGGTTGGCGGGGCGGCGCTCGGCGTCGAGAATCTCGACGCTGGAGCGCGTGACGACGGCGAAATCGCCTTCTTCGAGATAGGTGATCCGGTCTGTCAGCGGGGCAAGGGCGATGGCATCTGAGCCGATGAACATTTCGCCCGCGCCATGGCCGATCGCCAGGGGCGAACCCTGCCGTGCGGCGATCAGAAGATCGTCATCGCCCTCGAAGAGAAAGCAAAGCGCATAGGCGCCGGTGAGCTTGTCGATCGTGGCGAGCGCCGCATCACTTGGCGAGAGGCCCGCGTCGATATGCGACTGGGTGAGCAGGGCGATTGTCTCTGTATCGGTATCTGTCTCGTGCCCGAAGCCTTTCGCGCGCAGCTCCTGGCGCAGCTCCCGGTAGTTTTCGATGATGCCGTTGTGCACGACGGCGACGTGCCGCGTGCTGTGCGGGTGGGCGTTTTGTTCAGTGGCTGCGCCATGGGTCGCCCAGCGGGTATGGCCGATCCCCGCCTTGCCCCTGAGCGGCTCATGCACGAGCCTGTCCGACAGGTTGACGAGCTTGCCCACGGCGCGGCGCCGTGCGAGGCGGCCTTCGCTGACCGTCGCGATGCCGGCGCTGTCATAGCCGCGGTATTCGAGGCGCTTGAGCGCCTCGACGAGCAGTGGCGCTGCTTCATGATCACCGAGAACACCAACGATTCCACACATTTACTTGCCTTTCTTTATTTCGGCGGCCTTGCGGGCTTTCAGCTTGGAAAACAGTTTTCTCGCCAGGCCCGGCTTGTTCTCCTGCGGCGCGCGCGCGATCGCCATGGCACCATCCGGCACGTCTTTGTTCACGACGGTGCCCGTTGCTGTCATGGCATCATCGCCAACCTGCACAGGGGCCACGAGCATCGTGTCCGAGCCGATGAAGGCGCGGGCGCCGATCTGGGTGCGGTGCTTGAAGACGCCGTCATAGTTGCAGGTGATCGTCCCCGCGCCGATGTTGGCCCCTTCGCCCACGGAGGCATCGCCGATATAGGTCAGGTGATTGGCCTTTGCGCCGGCGCCGAGCGTGGCGTTCTTGATCTCGACGAAATTGCCGACATGGACTTCCTCGGAGAGCTCAGTGCCGGGGCGCAGGCGGGCATAGGGGCCGACAACGGCCCCACGACTCACATGGGCACCTTCCAGATGCGAGAAGGCGCGTATGTGAGCGCCATTCTCGACAGTGACGCCGGGGCCGAAGACGACATTGGGCTCGATGAGCGTATCGGGGCCGACGTGGGTATCATGGGCGAAGAACACGGTTTCCGGTGCAATCAGCGTCACGCCGTTTTCGAGCATCTCGGCTCGTTTCTGTCCCTGGAACGCGGCTTCCGCCGCTGCAAGATCGGCCCGTGAATTGACACCGAGGGTTTCGGCTTGATCGCAGGCGACGGCAGTGCAACTCAGGCCCGCGTGGCGGGCGAGGCCGATGATGTCGGTGAGGTAGTATTCTCCGGCGGCATTGTCATCAATCACCTGGCCGAGCAAGTCGAAGAGAGCGGCATTGGATGCCAGAATAACGCCGCTATTGCAGAAGGTTATATTTCGCTCTTCATCAGACGCGTCCTTGAATTCAACGATCCTTTCGAGCCTTTCGCCGTCCATCACGAGCCGTCCGTAACGGCCCGGGTCAGCGGCTTCGAAGCCAAGCACGACAACATCGAAACGCCCCCGAGCCTGACCCATACGCCTGAGTGTCTCGGCGCGCACGAAGGGCGTATCTCCATAGAGCACGAGCGTATCGCCGGGTGCATCGGCCAGCGCCTCTCGCGCGCAGAGCACGGCGTGGCCGGTGCCCTTCTGTTCTTTCTGAAGGACGATTTCGGCGGTAGCGTCATGACCTTGCGCCACGGCGGCGACGTCATCGGCGCCATGGCCTGCCACGATGACCATTTGTTTCGGCGAGAGCGCTGCCCCGGCCTGCATTGCGTGATGAAGCAGCGGCGCATGGGCGACCTCGTGGAGAACCTTGGGGATGTCGGATTTCATCCGTGTGCCCTTGCCTGCGGCGAGGATGACGAGATTTGTGCTCATGACGCTCTCTTGCGGTTTCACTTGTGTTTCCTGCTCGGACCGTTCTATCCGCTGGTGCACACAGCACAAGGCCAAGGCGTTCAAGCAATGTTGCGGCATGTGACATAACGGAGGCTGCGATGCGAGCGGTTGTTTTCGATCTGGACGGGACGCTGGCCAATACCAGTGGAGATCTCATCGCGGCGGCGAACGATTGTTTTCGCACGATGGGCGAGGGCGATGTGCTCGACGCCGCGCTTGATGCGGGCGTGGCGCTGCGGGGCGGCAAGGCGATGCTGCGGGCCGGACTGGCGAGGCTCGGGCGGCCTGATGAAGCCGTGATCGAAGCCTACTACCCAAGGCTTCTGGAGGCTTATGGCACCAAGCTCGATGTGCATACGGTTTTCTATGACGGGGCGCTGGAGGCGGTCGAGGAGTTGCGTCGGGGGGGCTACAAGGTTGCCATCTGCACCAACAAGCCGGAGGCGCTCGCGCGCGAGCTCATGCGCCGGCTCGGCGCGCTCGACCTGTTCGGCGCGCTTGTCGGGGCTGACACGCTGCCGGTGCGCAAGCCTCACCCCGAGCCGCTCCTTGAGGCGGCTCGGCGCGCGGGTGGCGCGCCCGGGCGCTGCCTTCTGGTGGGCGACAGCGACACCGATCGCAACACCGCCCGCGCGGCAGGGGTGCCTTGCGTTCTGGTCACATTCGGGCCTTCGGGTGCGGACATGGCGGCGCTTGAGCCGGAGGCGCTGATCTCGGCCTATTCCGAGCTGCCGCAGGTGTGCGCGCGGTTGCTGCCCTAGCGCGGGTGCGGTCATGCCGGCGCAGGACATGGCGGCTTTTCGGGGGCTCCGAACGAGGGTTGAAGGGCTTTGAAAAAAGCCGCGCGGCGAGATTGATTTCCAAGTCGGGCGCGCTCATAGATAGGCTATGACAGAGAAGTTCGAAGGCAGTTTCACCCAGCAGGAGCCGATCCCCGAGGAGGCGATCGAGCGGGCTGTCGAGGTGATGCGCAGCGGGCGGCTTCACCGCTACAATCTGGCCGAGGGCGAGGCGGGCGAAACCTCGCTTCTGGAGCGCGAATTCGCCGAGGCGATGGGCGCGCGTTATTGCCTTGCGGTGGCCTCGGGCGGATATGCGCTGGCCTGCGCCCTCAGGGCCACGGGCGTGAAGCCGGGCGACAAGGTCCTGACGAATGCCTTCACGCTGGCCCCGGTGCCGGGGGCGATTGCCTCGGTGGGGGCCGTGCCCGTGTTCGTCGGGGTGACGGAGACGCTGACGATCGACCTCGATGACCTTGCGGCCAAGGCAGGGCAGGCCGATGTGCTGATGCTCAGTCACATGCGCGGGCATCTGGCGGACATGGACGCGCTGATGGCGCTGTGCGCGGACAAGGGGCTGAAAATCATCGAGGATTGCGCCCATACGATGGGTGCGCGCTGGAAGGGGCGGCTCTCTGGCACGGATGGCCTCGTGGGGTGTTATTCCACCCAGACCTACAAGCATCTCAACTCGGGCGAAGGCGGTTTTCTCGTCACGGATGACGCCGAGCTCGCGGCGCGGGCAATTGTCCTTTCTGGCTCCTACATGCTCTATGAGCGGCACCTGGCCGCGCCCGGGCCGGAAGTGTTCGAGCGGGTGAAGTATGAGACGCCCAATGTTTCCGGTCGGATGGACCACCTGCGCGCGGCGATCCTGCGGCCGCAACTGGCGCGGCTCGGAGAGCGATGCGAGGCCTGGAATGCGCGGTATCGCAGGCTGGAAGAGGGCCTGCGCGAGACGCCCGGGCTGACCGTGGTGGAGCGGCCGGAAGCGGAGTATCATGTCGGCTCCTCGATCCAGTTCCTGCTGCTGGACTGGAGCGAGCAGAAGATCGCCGAGGTCCTGGCCCGCTGCGCCGCGCGGGGGGTGGAACTGAAGTGGTTCGGCGGGGCCGAGCCGGTGGGGTTCACCAGCCGCTATGACAGCTGGCGCTACGCGCCTTCCGAACCGATGCCGAAAAGCGACCGTATCCTGAAGAGCATCATCGACATGCGGCTTCCGCTGACGTTCTCGCTGGAGGACTGCGCGCTGATCGCCAGGATCATCCGTGCCGAGGTGAGCGCCGTGTTCCAGTCGGGCCGGTGCTAAGCTCCTGATAAGGCTTCTTTATCACAAGCGGGTTAAGGCGAGTTGAGCGCGCCGCCCCGGAGGGTTAACGCTGAAAACGGGCCGAAAAGACCCCGTCACCCCCTGTGCACCATGCGTGCACCCCCCTGTGCACCGTTTTTGTGCAAACATGGTTAACGGGCGATTAGGAAATGGGGCGTGCGGTGTTGCGTTTGGGGGAACTGGACCTCGTGATTGGGCAGGAACGGAGGTTCTGATCAGCGCGGAGCGGATGACTGGTCGCAGCCGGGAGCGGACCTGTCTTCTACGCCAAGGCCGGTTAACAGCCGCGAAG
>JAWLEL010000148.1:0-6321 GCA_041686165.1 Lentibacter sp. | reverse complement strand
ACGATCCTGCGCCCCGCCGCGCGCGCGATCTCCTCCATGGCCACGGGCGCAGGGGCGGCGACGTTCAGAACCTGCGGCAGGCGCAGGGCCTCGCAGCCGAGCAGCGTCTCGAAAACCTGCGCCAGTTCGGGAATGGCGATGTAGCTGCGCTCCGGTCCGCCGCCGTCTTCGAAACGGTCGAGCACGATCTCGCCCTGCGCCTCGAGCGCGCGAAAGAGGCTGTCGGCCCCGGCGACATTGGCCAGCCGCAAGATGCAGTGCCGCGCGCCGCCGCCGAGCCGGGCGATACGGGCCTCCATCTCGCACTTGGCCAGGCCGTAGGCGTTCCGCGGTGCGGGTGCATCCTCTTCACGATACGGCCCCGCGCCACCGTAGACCGCCGCGCTCGACAGGTGAATCACCCGGTCGGCGCCCGCCTCGGCCGCCAGCGCGGCGGCACGCTCGGCAAGCGTGGCGTTCTGCGCGAGGGTCTCGGCATCGCCCGCCGTCTTGCCCCAGAGCGCCAGGACCGCCCGCGCAGCCGGAACCACACCTTCGGCCTCGCTGCGCCCCATCCAGGCAGGTGAGACCCCCGGCGCATGCGCGCCCCAGTAGCGCCCGAGCGCCCGGCCGAGCCTGCCCGTTTTTCCCAGAACCAGTACCTTTTCCACAACTTTCTCCGAAACCGCGTCCTCTTGGGCTTTCTAACACCGCATCTGGCGTGTAAACAGTCCCTAGCGCCTATACTTTGTCTCTGAGGGGGGTCCCGTGCGTTTCATGATGCGCTGCCTTTGTGCAGGTTTGCTTCTGGGCTTTCTCGGGGCTTGTTCGCTGCCCAGAGGCGCCGTCCTTCTCAACGAAGTGGTGAAGGAAAAAGACTCCGAAACGCCGACTTATCAGGTCGTTCACGTCACCCGAGACAAGCTGCCCGTCCTCGCCGAATGGCCGGGCACCTCGGGGGAGATATCCTATCACTGGCCCACTTCGACGCGCGGCCCGCACTCCGGCGTCATCCGCAGCGGCGATACGGTCAATCTGATCATCTGGGACAACGACGAGAACTCGCTTCTGACGTCACTCGAGCAGAAATCGACCGAGATGCGCGGGCTCTCCGTGTCATCCTCGGGCACGATCTTCGTGCCCTACCTGACCGATGTCGTCATCACGGGCATGACCCCCAAGGACGCGCGGCGTCACATCCAGAAACAGCTCGAAGTCATCTCTCCCTCGGCGCAGGTGCAACTGGTTCACAACCCGGGCGAAGAGAATTCGGTCGATCTGGTGACAGGCGTTCCCAAACCGGGCAGCTACCCGCTGGCGAGCCGGAACGTCTCGATCCTGAGCTTGTTGTCGCTCGGCGGTGGCATCAGCGAGTCCCTGCGCAACCCCGTCGTGCGGCTGATCCGCGGTGCACAGACCTACAACATCCGCGCCGACGACCTCTTCTCGACCGAGAAGGCGAACATCATCCTGCGCGGCGGCGACAAGGTTCTTGTGCGTGAAGACGAGCGCTATTTCACCTCTCTCGGTGCCACCGGCACCGAAGAACTGGTCTATTTCGACCGCGAGAAGATCACGGTGCTCGAAGCGCTCTCGATGGTCGGCGGATTCAATGACAACCGGGCCAACCTCAAGGGCATGCTCGTCCTGCGTGACTATGACTCCGGGCAAGTCGCCCCGACGCCCCAGACACCCGACCTGGCGCAAGTTGTCTTCGCCTTCGACCTGACGACCGCCGAGGGCCTCTTCGCGGCTCGCCAGTTCCACGTGAGCCCCGGCGACACGGTCATCGCGACGGAATCGCCCGTGACGGCCGCGCGCACGATCTTCGGGATACTCGGCTCCGCCGTCGGCCTGGCCAACAACGTTTCCGACTGACGGGGGCGCTCGCCAAGACCAGGCGGAGCGTCTGAGCAGGGGTCGTTTTCTTTGAAAGAAAACGGGCCGGAAAATTTCAAATTTTCCGATCCGGAATTTTCGAAAAATTCCGGCTGCGCCGAGGATGGTGGTTTCACAACTCGTCCGGGGCCACTTGCGGCACATCCACCTTGATGTGCTGCTCACCGCGCGAGGCGGCCAACGCGATCTGCTTTTGCCGCTCGCGAAAGCGCGCCTTGTCGGCCTCGCTGGTCTCTCCGATGCACTGATGGCAGGACACGCCCTGCTCCCACTCTGGCCGTTTCTTGTCATCAGGCAACACCGGGCGGCGGCAGGCGTGGCACAGCTCGTGCGGCCCTTCTCTGAGCCCGTGTCCGACAGAGACGCGCCCGTCGAAAACGAAGCACTCGCCGTTCCACGTGCTCTCTTCCTCGGGCACGCGCTCGAGATATTTCAGGATACCGCCCTTGAGATGGTAGACATCTTCGATCCCCTGGCTTTTCAGGAAATTGGTCGATTTCTCGCAGCGGATGCCGCCGGTGCAGAACATGGCGATGCGCTTGTTGTGAAAACGCTCCTTGTTCGCCTCCCACCACGCGGGAAACTCGCGGAAACTCGCTGTCTCAGGGTCCACCGCGCCCTCGAATGTGCCGATGCCCACCTCGTAGTCGTTGCGCGTATCGATCACCGCCACGTCCTCCGAGAGGATCAGCGCGTTCCAGTCCTCCGGCTCGACATACTGGCCCACGTCGCTGCGCGGGTCCACGTCGGGCTGGCCCATGGTGACGATCTCTTTCTTGAGCTTCACCTTCATCCGCGCGAAAGGCTGGGTCTTCGCGGTGCTTTCCTTCCACTCGAGGTCAGCGCAGCCCGGCAGGCTCCTGATGTAGTCCAGCGCGCGATCGAGCCCCCCGCGATGCCCCGCGATCGTCCCGTTGATCCCTTCCTTCGCCAGCAGCAGGGACCCGGAAATGCCGTTTGCCTCGCAGACATCCTGAAGCGGCCCCTGAATCGCGGCAGGGTCCTCGAAGGGTGTGAACTTGTAGAGCGCTGCAAGAATGAACATGGCGATCCTCTCTGAAAGCCGGGTTGAGTTTCGCGCGCCGTCTCTCTACCCATAAGGTGCGAAAGCGTCAACGGAGCCCGCAATGACCGATTCAGCCCTTCTCGTGATCGACATGCAGAACGATTTCTGCCCCGGCGGGGCGCTTGCCGTCGAGGGCGGCGACGAGATCGTTCAGGGCATCAACGCGCTGATGGCCGAGCATGAGAACGTCATCTTCACGCAGGACTGGCACCCGGCAGGCCACCTCTCCTTCGCGTCCAGCCACGACGGCAAGGCGCCCTTCGACATGACCGAGATGCCCTATGGCCCGCAGGTGCTCTGGCCCGATCACTGCATCCAGGGCTCCCATGGCGGGCAGTTTCATACCGAGCTCGAACAGGACCGCGCGCAGATGATCATCCGCAAGGGTTTCCGCCGCGAGATCGACAGCTATTCCGCCTTCTTCGAGAACGACCACGAAACGCCCACGGGCCTCGACGGCTACCTGCAAACCCGCGGCATCTCGCGCCTCCTCATGGTCGGACTGGCGACGGACTTCTGCGTGGCCTATTCGGCGCTCGACGGGGCCAGGCTCGGCTATGACGTCACCGTCGATACATCGCTCTGCCGCGCGATCGACCTTGACGGCTCGCTCGCAGGCGCGATGGCCCAGATGAAAGACGCAGGCGTGACCCTCGCCTGAAACCGGCTGTCCGGTCTGCCCCAAGAGGCGGCTGGAGCCGCCACCTTGCGCGAGTTTGCCGCCGTGTATGCGATTGGAAGAGGCGTCTTGCGACTCCCCGACCGTAGCATTCGCCTTGTCCGGTTGGGCTGGGTCTGGCGGATGATGGCTGAGGGCATGCCTCACATGGCTTGGGGGCAGTCAGCGATTCAAAAGAAACTCTCGAGTTCAAGATCTCGCTGTCGCAAGGCCGCGCGCAAGCGTTCGAGGCCGCGTTCCCGCAGCTGGCGCACCCGTTCCCTCGAAATTCCATACTGCTTGCCGAGCCCTTCCAGCGTCGCCGGCGGATCGGCCACTTGCGTCGCCACGATGATGTGACGTTCGCGAGCGGGCAAAGTATTGAGCACATCCACGAGGACACGGCGCAGCCCGGTTATCCTCAGGCTTCTGAATGCGAGCGACTCTTCGAGGCTCTCCGGATCGACCAGAAGCGCCATGCGATCCGCGCCATCCTCGCCCTCCTCACCGCGAACCGGCACATTCAGCGAGCTGTCGCTGCCGCTGACCTGTTCGCGCAAGTCCACCGCCTTCTGGAGGTCCACGCCCAACGCGTCAGCAAGTTTCCTGTCCGCATCAGCCGGATCCATGCCGGAACCCGCCTCCATATCGGCGTTGAGCGCGGCGACTTGTCTGGCCGCCGCCCGCGCCTGTGCGGAATTCTGGCGTCGGACGATGGACGTGTTCGCCCGCGTATATTCCTGAACCTCGGCCCGCACCCACCACACCGCATAGGTCGAGAAGCGAAACCCGCGATCCGGATCAAAGCGATCAGCGGCTTTCAACAGCCCGATCTGGGCCTGCTGCAGCAGATCAGGGACAGCCTCGTCGGCCCGGCGCCTGAGGCGCTTGGCGACCGAAGCCGCCAGGGGCACGAAAGCATTGATCAGGCGATCGCGTGCGCACCGGTCGCCCTTCTGCTGCCAGGCGCAAATCAACTCCCGCTCCTCTTCGGCCGACAGCATCGCCGATGTGCGGACCCGCCGGGAGCCGTGGATGAGATTCGAGACTTGCTTGTTCATGGGTGAGGCCTAATTTGATTTTGAATCGATACTAAATTCAATATTCGGCGATTGTCAAAGTAGTTTCGATTCACTATCAAGAAATCATGACTGATGGACCACAGATACCCTACCGGATCGCAGAGCTGCTCTTTCATGTCGGCCGCGCGGCGCGGAGCGAGGATGCAGGCTCCGAGTTGACGGCAGCACAGTGGACCTGTCTGCGCTTTCTGGCCCGAGCCAACGGCAGCACGCGCACCCCGTCTTCCTTTGCCAGCTTCCAGGTCACGACACGCGGCACGGCATCGCAGATCATCAAGTCGCTCGAACGCATGGGGCTTGTCATCAGGACCCGCTCGGACCATGACCGGCGCAGCGTGTCTTTCGACCTCACGGATCAAGGGCAGGCAATGCTCGCTCAGGATCCGTTGGGCGATCTGATCGGCGTGATCGATGGCCTCGGTGCGGCGGAGCGCGACCGGTTCCTGAAGACCCTGTCTCACCTTGCGTCCACGCTGGCCATGCAGCGGGACCTCCCCGCTTTCGGAACATGTCAGGATTGCAGCCATTACGCGCAATCGGATGACACGGCCTATTGCGCTTGCATGGCGGCGGAACTGGCCGTCGAAGACATTCCCAAGCTCTGCGCGAGCTTCAGACCGGCCCCGGCCGCCGGAAAACACAAGGAGACCCGAGATGGCACAGACTGAGACTCCCGAAGGCCCCCGCATGATCGCGATCAGCAGCGGCAAGGGTGGTGTGGGCAAATCCACGGTCACCGCCAATATCGCCGTTGCCATGGCTGATGCGGGCCTTCGTGTCGGTGTGGTGGATGCCGATATCTACGGACCGTCGATCCCGCGCATGCTGGGCATCGCGTCCGGGAAGCCCACCATGTCGCCCGAACAGAAGGTCATCCCGGCCGAGGCCCATGGTGTGAAGGTCATGTCCATGGCAATGCTGTCGGACGATGACAGCCCGGCGATCCTGCGCGGGCCGATGGTGACGAAATACCTGCAGATGTTCGTGCGCCAGGTCGAGTGGGGCGCGCTGGATGTTCTGCTGTTGGACCTGCCGCCGGGCACGGGCGACATCCAGCTGACCCTTGCCCAGGCCTTTCCGCTGTCGGGGGCCGTGGTGGTCAGCACACCGCAGGATGTCAGCCTCAAGATCGCGCGGCGCGGCCTGCGGATGATGGAGCAGGTCAGCGTGCCGATCCTCGGCGTGATCGAGAACATGAGCGGCTTCACCTGCCCGGATTGCGGAACGGTGACGCATATCTTCCACCAGGGCGGCGGCGAAGCGATCGCAAGCGAACTGGGCGTGGACTTCCTCGGCAAGGTGCCTCTTGACCCGACAGTGGTCGATTGCGGTGACGAAGGCCGCCCCCTGCTGCGCGCCGCGCCGGACAGCCCGGCAGCGTCGGCCTACCGGGAGATCGCCGCCACGCTCGCCGGGACCGCCGGCGACATCGCGGGGATCGCGACGCCCTTTGCCTGGACGCTTGCCGAGGGCGAAGGAAAACCGCCCTCTGCACCGATCACCGAGAACGGCCCGGCCGACCGCCTCGCCGCACTGGACCATGCGGAAGGCGCACTCCTTTTGCGGTGGGCCGATGGCACGGAACAGCGGCTTGCCGACCGCGACCTGCGCCTCGCCTGCCAATGCGCGCAATGCCG
>JAWLEL010000147.1:0-6324 GCA_041686165.1 Lentibacter sp. | reverse complement strand
CACGGAGGCGCTTGTGGATGCGGGCTGTGACATCGTCGTGATCGACACGGCACATGGCCATTCCGAAGGCGTCATCGAGGGCGTGCGGCGGGCCAAGCGGCTGTCGAACCATATCCAGGTGATCGCCGGGAACGTGGCCACGGCGGAGGCCACCAAGGCGCTCATCGACGCGGGCGCGGATGCCGTCAAGGTCGGGATCGGGCCGGGCTCGATCTGCACGACGCGGATGGTGGCTGGCGTCGGCATGCCGCAGTTCACGGCGATCATGGATTGTGCTGAAGCGGCGGGCGACGTCCCGGTCATCGCTGACGGCGGGATCAAGTTTTCCGGCGATTTCGCCAAGGCGATCGCGGCGGGCGCATCCTGCGCGATGGTCGGCTCGATGATCGCCGGAACCGACGAGAGCCCCGGCGAAGTGATCCTCTACCAGGGCCGCAGCTTCAAGAGCTATCGCGGCATGGGCAGCCTCGGTGCGATGGCACGCGGCTCTGCGGACCGCTATTTCCAGAAAGACGCGGCGAGCGACAAGCTCGTCCCTGAGGGCATCGAGGGGCAGGTGCCTTACAAGGGATCTGCGAGCACGGTGATTCATCAGCTTGTCGGCGGATTACGCGCGGCCATGGGCTATACCGGCAACGCGACGGTCGCGGATATGCGCCAGGGCTGCCGCCTCGTGAAGATCACCGGGGCAGGGCTCAAGGAAAGCCATGTTCATGACGTGCAGATCACCCGCGAGAGCCCGAACTACCGGATCGGCTGATGCGGCCCGAGGCGCGCATCTCTGCAGCGATCGAGGTTCTTGACAGCTACCTAGACGGTGCGTCCGCTGAAAAGGCTCTGTTGAACTGGGCGCGGGCGAGCCGCTTTGCCGGGTCGAAGGATCGGGCTGCAGTGCGTGACCATGTTTTTCAGGCGATTCGCTGCCAGCGCTCCTACGCGGCGCTCGGGGGTGCGCAGGACGCGCCGACTGGCCGACAGCTCATGATCGGTGCGTTGCGCGCCGCTGGGCAAGACCCGCGCGAGAGCTTCACGGGCCAGGGCCATGCCCCTTTGCCGCTCGATCGGGCAGAGCATGTCCTGGGACGCCCCCCGGAGCCCGGCGCCGAGGCATCGGACCTGCCTGATTGGCTCTGGCCCTGTTTCACAGCGGCGCTGGGAGAGGCTGCAGCGACCGAGGCCGAATTGCTGCGCCATCGTGCCCCCGCCTTTCTCAGGGTCAATCTGCGCAAGGCAGAAATCTCGACGGCCATCGCGGCGCTCGCCCGAGACGGGGTGCATGCACAGCCCCATGCTCTTGCGCGGGGAGCGCTGGAAGTCACTGAAGGCGCGCGCCGCATAGCGCAGAGCGCCGCATTTTCAGCCGGTCTCGTCGAGTTGCAGGATGCGGCGAGCCAGGCTGTCGTCGAGGCGCTGCCACTCACGGACGCGGAGCGCGTTCTCGATTTCTGTGCCGGTGGCGGAGGCAAGGCGCTGGCCATCGCTGCGCTGAGCGACGCCGAGATTTTTGCTCATGATATCGCGCCCGACCGCATGAAGGATATACCAAGCCGTGCTGAGCGCGCGGGCGCGTCGATCCGGACCGTTACGCCTGACGATCTGGTGGCTGAGGGGCGTTTTGGTCTCGTTCTGTGCGATGCGCCGTGTTCGGGCTCTGGCGCATGGCGGCGCGCGCCCGAAGGCAAATGGCGGCTGACGCGGGCTAGGCTGGATGAATTGAACGAGATCCAGCTGCGCGTTCTGAAGCGGGCTTCCGCATATGTGGAAGAGGGTGGTGTTCTGGCATACGCGACCTGCTCGCTCCTGATGGAGGAGAACGAGGGGCTGGTTCGAAGGTTTGTCGAGCAATCGGGGCAGTGGAAGGTCGCCCGCAGCCGAAACTGGCGCCCCTCAGATGGTGCGGATGGGTTCCATCTATCCACTTTAGAGAGAGTTTAGCCAAAAAACTCTTCCGGAAATTGAATTTTGGTCCGCAAGGCTTAAGCTGGGGTTAACTTCCAGTCGCTAGGCTGGGAGAAACGATTCTTTTGCCGGAGGCCTGCGCAGGTGTCTCACGCCAACCTCGTGGAACCACATCGAGCGCGCCCTGCGCGAAGGGTGCCGAGAGCGGTTGTTCTCGTCCTGCTCGGGGCGCTGATGTGCGCCCTGTCCTACATGATTCCCGAGCGGAGCTTGGCGCTCGGAGTGATGACAGGCGGCATTGTCTTCTTGCTGGTGGGGCTGGGTTCGGGCTTGCGCCGGCAGGCAGGCGTGTCAGACGGGACGCAAGCGCAGAGCGTCCTTCATCTGCTGGAACACGACGAAAGCCCGTGTTTCGTGACAGATGCGGATGGTGAGATCACCGAGCGAAATGCGGCCGCACGCGGCGATCTCGCGGCAGAGGCCACAACGGCCAGTGCCGCGCTCTCGGCGGTCTTGAGCAGCCCGTCGAAACTGATCGAACGCCTTGCGCTCAAAGCTGGAGAGGCCGGTTCGGCGCGTGAAGATATCGTCACACGAAACGGTCATGTCAGGCTTGTCTGCACCCGGCTTGAGATCGGCGGGGCGCTGTGGCGGTTGGAGCGGCTTCCCGCGCTGATGGGCGAGACGGCATCTGCCTATTCCGACAAGCTGCCGATGCTGGTCATCGGCCGTCAGAACACTGTGCTTTTCATGAATGCGGCGGCCAGGAATCTGCTTGGTGGGCGGACCAAATCGCTTGATGCGGTCTTCGCTCATCCCCCCATGCGACTCGGCCGGGTCCAGAAAGTTCTGGGGCCGGACGGTCCGATCGATTGTGTTGTCACGGAAATCGCGGCGAACGCCCGCCGCCAGGAAATAGCCCTCATTCCGATAGAGACGGACCATATCGAGATTCCCGAGAGCATGCGATTTTTTGATGAGCTTCCGGTTCCGTTGCTCAAGCTCGCGCCGGATGGCCTCGTCATTAGCTCCAACAGGATGGCGCGAGATCTCTTGGGTAAGGATGAGATTGTCGGTGAATCCCTGGGGAACCTGCTTGAAGGGCTCGGCCGGTCGATACGGGACTGGTTGCAGGACACGATACTAGGCCGGGCGAGCAAGCATTCGGAGTTTCTCAAGGTTCGCCGTCATGACTACGAGACTTTCGTGCAGGTCATCCTGAAGCCGGCGGTCGAGGACAGCAAGGATGTGCTGGTCGCGGTGCTCAACGATGCAACCGAGCTCAAGACACTCGAAGCACAGTTCGTCCAAAGCCAGAAAATGCAGGCAATCGGACAGCTGGCAGGTGGGGTCGCACATGACTTCAACAATCTTCTGACGGCGATCAGTGGGCATTGTGATCTGCTGATGTTGGGCCGGGCCGAGGATGATGCGGATTTCTCCGATCTCGAACAGATCAACCAGAATGCCAACCGGGCCGCCGCGCTGGTCAGCCAGCTTCTTGCATTCTCCCGCAAACAAACGCTGCGCCCCGAGACGATCGACATCCAGGAGACGCTGTCCGCCCTGACCCACCTGCTCAATCGGTTGGTCGGCGAAGCGATCATACTCGAGTTCTCTCACACTGCGGAATGCGCGATGATCCGCGCCGACAAGCGGCAGCTCGAGCAGGTTGTCATGAACCTTGTGGTGAATGCGCGTGACGCGATGCCGCGCGGCGGCACGGTCAGCATCGTAACGCAGACCATCCGATTGCAGCAGCCGCTTGAGCGCGATCGTGCCACCGTCCCTCCCGGGCGCTATGTCTCGGTCAAGGTGATCGACGAGGGCAAGGGTATTCCGCCCGAAAAGCTGCAGAAGATATTCGAGCCGTTCTTTACCACCAAGCGAACAGGCGAGGGTACAGGACTCGGCCTGTCGACGGCTTACGGGATCGTCAAGCAGACTGGCGGTTTCATCTTTGCTGACAGCGAGCCCGGAAAGGGCAGCTGTTTCACGCTGATGTTCCCGAGTCATGCCGAGGAGGCGGTGCCGTCGAGCGAGCCAGTGATGGCCGCCGAGCCTGCGGAGCCCGAGAGGCGCGACGCGGTGATATTGCTGGCCGAGGATGAAGCTCCCGTGCGCGCTTTTGCATCGCGGGCGCTTAAGCTCAAGGGGTTCTCTGTCATCGAGGCCGGAAGCGGGGAGGAAGCGCTCGACATGCTCGCAGACATGAGCCTGCATGTGGATATATTCGTCTCCGACGTGATGATGCCGGGGCTCAAGGGGCCAGAATGGGTGGCGCAGGCGTTGGAGGTGAGACCCGATGTGCGTGTCGTTTTTGTCTCCGGCTATGCCGAGGATGCATTCCGGGACGATGGTCCGAATATCGAGGGCGCGCTGTTTCTACAAAAACCTTTTTCGCTCGCGGAGCTTGCGAACATCGTTCAGAAAGCCCTGTCCGACGAGTAGAATTTACTCGGTCGAGCGCCATAGCCTGAAGTCTTCGGAGCATGCTGCGCGCAGACGGTTCTCGAGCTCATCCGGTAACGACAGGTCAGCCTCCGGCGAAACATTGAGTTCCGGCAGGTCAATCTTGAGATCGAGCCTGTCTTCAAGAAAGCGGACACATGCCTCCATGTTTTCGTAGCGGAATAACCTGTGAATTGAGGTTCCGTTTGGCCGCGGCTCGACAAATTTCGATTGGGCGCCGACATTGGCGAAAGGCGGGCGCGGCTCGGCAAGGTAGCCCTCTACGAACTCGGCAAAACTCATGCCACTCGTGGAAACCGACCGCCCCTCCAGGAAGGGGCGACGTCGATAGCGATACCAGCTCCCCAACCAGCTGATCGGCTCGCGCAGAACCGCAATCGTCTCGACATCCTCACCTACGAACTTCTCCACCATCGGCCTGAAAAAGCGGTTGTAGCGGTAGACCGGCGCATGCTTGAGTTCGGGCGGTCCCGTCACTGCAAGTGACGCATGGGGCGCCAAGGCGGATTCGATGGCAGTGGTGCCTGTCTTGGGCACCGAAAAAAACACCAGTTTGGCTTGCGCGAAAATGAGCATGACCGGATCTTTACCTCGAAAGCGTTTCATAAACCACTCTTTAACCACTTTGCCGCAAAGTCAGTATTGAAAATTTCCGTTGAAATGTTCTTCCTTTACCCCTATCAGGAACAAGAGGCGAACATCGACGGTGATTGCCGCCCGAGACAGGGTATGAAATAAGGGAGCGAAACAATGGCAACGGCAGATCTTCTGGACATGAAAAAAGAACGCAATCCCGACAAGCAAAAGGCGCTCGACAGCGCGCTTTCACAGATCGAACGCCAGTTCGGCAAGGGCTCGATCATGAAGATGGGCAGCGAATATGCCATTCAGGAGATCGAGGCCACCTCGACAGGCTCGCTCGGGCTGGACATCGCGCTCGGCATTGGCGGCCTTCCGCAGGGCCGCATCATCGAGATCTACGGCCCCGAGAGCTCGGGCAAGACGACGCTCACGCTGCATTGCGTGGCCGAGGAGCAGAAGAAGGGGGGCGTTGCGGCCTTCGTCGATGCCGAGCACGCGCTCGACCCGCAATATGCCAAGAAGCTGGGCGTCGATCTCGACGAACTGCTCATTTCGCAGCCCGACACGGGCGAGCAGGCGCTTGAGATTACAGACACGCTCGTCCGCTCCGGGGCGGTCAACATGGTCGTGGTCGATTCGGTTGCGGCGCTGACGCCGAAATCGGAACTCGAGGGTGACATGGGCGACAGCAGCGTTGGTGTCCAGGCGCGGCTCATGAGCCAGGCAATGCGCAAGCTGACCGGCTCGATTTCGCGGTCGAACTGCATGGTGATCTTCATCAACCAGATCCGGATGAAAATCGGCGTGATGTTCGGCAGCCCCGAAACCACGACCGGCGGCAATGCGCTGAAGTTCTACAGCTCTGTACGGCTCGACATCCGCCGGATCGGCGCGATCAAGGATCGCGACGAAGTCGTCGGCAACCAGACGCGCGTGAAGGTCGTCAAGAACAAGGTGGCCCCGCCTTTCAAGCAGGTGGAATTCGACATCATGTACGGTGAGGGCATCTCCAAGACCGGCGAGCTGCTGGACCTTGGCGTCAATGCCGGGCTTGTCCAGAAATCCGGCTCCTGGTTCAGCTATGGTGATGAACGGATCGGGCAAGGCCGCGAGAATGCGCGCCAGTTCCTGAAGGATCATCCGGACATCGCTTACGATATCGAGGACAAGATTCGCGCCGCGCATGGGCTCGATTTCGATGGCTCTGAGGCAGGGTCCGCCAAGAGTTCTGGCGGCGAGGACGACATCCTGGAAGGCTGACATCCCGTCTTTGGATGGCTGAAGCTTTTCTTCCGACAAAGCAATAATCGAGAGCGCCGCTGCGAGAGATCGTCAGCGGCGTTTCCCTTCGTGGCGTCTGGCATGTGGACA
>JAWLEL010000146.1:0-6404 GCA_041686165.1 Lentibacter sp. | reverse complement strand
CCTGGGCCAGGCCTGTTTCGAGCCGGGCATGCTCAAATCCACCTATGGCACGGGGTGTTTTGCCCTGATCAACACCGGCGAAAAGCCGGTGCGCTCGCAGAACCGCCTGCTCACGACCATTGCCTATCAGCTCGACGGCAAGCCGACCTACGCGCTGGAAGGCTCGATCTTCATCGCCGGCGCCGTCGTGCAATGGCTGCGAGACGGTCTGAAGATCATCCGCGACGCGAAGGAGACCCAGCCACTGGCCGAGAAGGCCGATCCAGCGCAGAACGTGGTGCTTGTTCCGGCCTTCACGGGGCTGGGCGCGCCCTACTGGAACGCCGAGTGCCGTGGCGCTGTCTTCGGTCTGACGCGAAATTCGGGGCCGGAAGAACTTGCCCGCGCGGCGCTGGAGAGTGTGGGCTTTCAAACCCGCGATCTATTGGCGGCGATGCAGGCCGACATGGGCGGCGCGGAAAACGCGGGGCTGCGCGGCAGTTCCGAGGCGAGCCTGCAAGATAGTTTCAAGGCAACCCTTCGGGTTGACGGAGGCATGAGCGCCTCGGAATTCGCCATGCAATTCCTCTCCGACATCATCGGCGCGCGGGTCGACCGGCCCGAAGTTCTGGAAACCACCGCCCTCGGCGCGGCCTGGCTGGCCGGGCAACGGGCCGGGCTCTACCCGCCCCAGGCGGAATTCGCGGCCCGATGGGCGCTCGACGAGAGCTTCCTGCCGGCCATGGATGATGAAACGCGCGCGGCCAAATACGCTGCCTGGCGCCGGGCTGTCGATGCCACCATGCGGTTCTAGGCGCAGATCCGGACGGGGATTTGCGTGACACTTTGCCGAGAGCTCCGCGCCCGATACCGGACGCCAGAAACCTGCGACACACTCTTGCGGAACGCCGTGCGAAATTCGAGCGGCCCGGGCGAGGCGAACGAGCACCTTTGCGAAGCGTGCATAGCCGATATGCTGGTGTTCTTGACCGCTTGCAACTGCAACTTTAGCCTGACAGGAGGGGCGCTTTCGAGCGGCAGGCCTCTGCACAGATCGGCAATTCCGTCAGTATAGAAAATCACCCAGGTTTCGCCCCGACAAGGAGCAAGACGATGACACGTCACATCCATCCCGAGGTTCGAATCGGGCATGTGCATCTCAAGGTCTCCGACCTCGAGCAAAGCATCGCCTTTTATTCGGATGTTCTCGGCTTTACCGTCACCCAGCGCTATGGTCGGCAGGCCGCGTTTCTGGCGGCAGGTGAATATCACCATCACATCGGCCTCAATACCTGGGAGAGCACCGGCGGAGCACCGCCGCCGCCCGGCCACACCGGGCTCTTCCACACGGCCTTTCTCTACCCCGACCGCCCTGCCCTCGCGGATGCGCTGCGCCGGGTGCGCGCGGCCGGGCTGGCCCTGACCGGCGCGGCCGATCACGGGGTGAGCGAAGCGCTCTACCTCGATGATCCCGATGGCAACGGCGTCGAGCTTTATCGCGACAAGCCCGAGGAAGAGTGGCCGCGTGGTGCCCATGGCGAGCTTGCCATGGTGAACGCGCCGCTCGACCTCAAGGCATTACTTGCCGAAGCGCCCTGAATGGGCCTTTACCCTCCCTTCGGCGCGCACTAACTTGCGCGCAAGGGAGGGCCTGATCATGGCAGTTGGCACGAATATCCGCACCTATTTCGACGGCACATGGCATGACGGCGATGTGCCCGTCATGAACGCCGCTGATCATGGCGCATGGCTTGGCAGTGGCGTCTTCGATGGCGCGCGTTTCGTCAATGGGCTGATGCCGGACCTCGACAAGCACTGCGCGCGTGTCAATGCTTCGGCCGAGGCTTTGATGCTGAAGCCGACGGTCAGCGCCGACGAGATGGTCGAGATCGTCAAGGAGGGGCTCAAGGCCTATCCGAAGGATGCCGCCGTCTATATCCGTCCGATGTATTGGGGGATCGGCGGGGACGTCACGGCCATCGTGCCAAGCCAGGACGAGACGGGCTTTGCCGTCTGCCTGGAGGAGATCCCCTTCGCGGCCCCCGAGGCCACCACGACGCTCACCACAACGCGTTTCCGCCGGCCCGTTCTGGAGACGGCCGTCGTCAACGCCAAGGCGGGCTGCCTTTACCCCAACAATGCGCGCATGCTCGCCGAAGCACGCTCCAAGGGCTTCGGAAACGCGCTGGTGGCCGATGCCATGGGCAATGTCGCCGAGACGGCCACGGCCAATGTCTTCATGGCGAAGGATGGCGAAGTCTTCACCCCCGTGCCCAACGGCACCTTCCTCGCCGGGATAACCCGCGCGCGCCATATCGACAATCTGAGGGCCGATGGCGTGAAGGTGCATGAAACCGTGCTCTCCTTCGAGGATTTCCGGGGGGCCGACGAGGTCTTCCTGTCGGGCAACATGACGAAGGTCACGCCCGTGACGGCCTTCGACGACACGCACTACCAGGTCGGCCCCCTCACCCGCCGCGCGCGCGAGCTCTACTGGGACTGGGCCGCCTCCGGCGCGTGAGGCGAGTGGCATGGCGGGGCGCGGGATTGCCCCGTCGCGGCTGTTCGAACATCCGCAGCGCCAATCACCTGTTGCACCCCAATTGCGCTTGCGCCATGCTCTGCGGGCAAGGGAGACAGAGACATGCGCAAGTTCCTCGTGGTGCTCGATGACAGCCGCGAATGCCTCAACGCGATGCGGTTCGCGGCCATGCGCGCGGCCCATACGGGCGGCGGCGTGGAAATCCTCGCCGTGATTCCGCCGGAGGAGTTCAATCACTGGATCGGCGTCAGCGACATCATGCGCGAAGAAGCGCGCGAGCGGATCAACGCGCATTTCGAGGTTTTCGCCAAGTGGATGCGCGACCGGCAGGGCATCGACCCCGAGCTTGTCATCCGCGAGGGTGAGCCGATCTCGGAGATCGAGGCCCAGTGCACCGAAGACAACGAGATCGGTGTGCTCGTGCTCGGTGCGGCCAGCGACAAGAAGGGCCCCGGCCCGCTTGTCACGCAACTCACGCGCAACGCGGGCATGCTCGACATTCCCATCACCATCGTTCCCGGCGAGCTCTCCAAGGAGCGGCTCGAAGCGATCACTTGAATCACCCCCTTTCCAACGCGGCAAGTCACGCCCATATGAATTTTCAACCCATATGGCTTTAATACAGGACACCCCCATGAGCGACGACGACAAGAAAAAAGACGACGAAAAGAAGAACTCCGCCAACGTGGCCAACAAGCTCTTCGAAGCCCGCCAGGTGCTGATCTGCGAGGCGATCGACCAGAAGATGGCAAGCCGCGTGGTCGGCCAGCTTCTCGCGCTTGCCGCCGAGAGCGACGAGGACATCACGCTCTTCATCAACAGCCAGGGCGGCCATGTCGAAGCGGGCGACAGCATTCATGACGTCATCCGCTTCATCAAGCCGCGCGTGAAGATCGTCGGCACAGGCTGGGTCGCCTCCGCCGGGACGCATATCTTCCTCGCCGCCGACAAGGAAGACCGCGTCTGCCTGCCCAACACGCGTTTTCTCATTCACCAGCCTTCCGGCGGAATCGGCGGCAAGGTGACCGACATCGCCATCCAGGCCGAGCAAATCGAGATCATGCGCAAGCGCCTCGCCCGGATCATTTCCGAGCAGACCGGCCAGAAGTTCGAGCAGGTGATCAAAGACATCGACCGCGACCACTGGATGAGCACCGACGAGGCGATCGAATATGGCATCCTCTCGAAGGTCATCCATTCGGCGAGCGAGCTTTGAGGGCCTGATGCGGCGGGGCGGCTGAGGCGGCGGGATGGGTTATTTCCTGCTTCTCTTCGCCCTCGCCGTGACACCTTTCGCGCTCTATCACTGGCGCAAGCGCGCGCGGCGCGCGCAACTGCTGGCCAAGCGGCTTTCGCCCGATGAGCGTGCCCTCATGCACGCGCAGGTTCCGCTCACGCGCAAGCTTCCGGCAGACCTGCACGCGCGGCTCGAGGGCCGGATATGCCTCTTTCTCGACCAGGTGGATTTCACGGCGCTCGGCGGGCTCGAACTGACCGAGGAGATGCGCCTGTCGATCGCCGCGCAGGCCTGCCTGCTGATCGTGGGGACCGAGCTGTGGTATGACAACCTGCGCGCCGTGCTGATCTATCCCGGCGCCTTCAAGTCCCGCACCCAGCACCACAGCGGCTATGTCGTGACCGAAGAGGAAACCGTGCGCCTCGGTGAAAGCTGGTCGCACGGGCGGATCGTCCTGTCATGGCAACATACCGTTCAGGGCGCCGAGGATGCAGAGGACGGGGTCAACGTCGTGTTTCACGAGTTCGCCCACCAGATCGACGATCTGTCCGGCAGCACCAACGGCGTCCCCCTGCTTGCCGAAGGGCAAAGCTTCGATGAATGGGAGAGCGTCTTTCTCAAGGCCTACCGCGATCATGTCCGCCGCGTCGAGCGCGGGGGACAAACGGTTATCGACCCCTACGGCGCCACCGCGCACGAGGAGTTCTTCGCGGTCGTCGTCGAACTCTTCTTCGAGCGCCCACAGGCGCTCAAGGAGGACGAGCCGAAAGTCTACGCCCAGCTCTCCAAGCTGCTCGCGCTTGATCCGGCGGGCTGGGCCGACAGCAAAGTTTAGAACCATTCCAAATCTTGACTTCACCGGCTCAAAGCCACATATCTGAGGGAAGAGATAAGGAAACGCGCCATGTTCATTCAGACCGAGTCGACCCCGAACCCCGCAACACTCAAGTTCCTGCCAGGGCAGACCGTGCTCTCCACAGGCACGGCCGACTTCCCGACACAGGACACTGCCGCCTCCTCGCCACTGGCGACCCGCATCTTCGCGGTCGGCGGCGTGACGGGTGTCTTCCTGGGCACGGATTTCGTGACCGTCACGAAAGACGAGGCCACGGACTGGGACCACATCAAGCCCTCGGTCCTCGGCGCGATCATGGAACACTTCCAGTCTGGCCAGCCTGCCGTTGCGACAGGCGGCGCGGAGCCTGCGGGCGGCCATGCCGAACACCACGGCGAGGATGGCGAGATCGTGGTCCAGATCAAGGAGCTGCTCGACACACGCGTGCGCCCGGCCGTGGCACAGGACGGCGGTGACATCACGTTCCACGGCTTTGATCGCGGCGTCGTCTACCTGCACATGCAAGGTGCCTGCGCGGGGTGCCCCTCGTCGACCATCACGCTCAAGATGGGTATCGAGAACCTCCTGCGCCACTACATCCCCGAAGTGACCGAAGTCCGCCCCGTCGCCGTCTGACGGCACCGGTTGATGGCGTCCGCAGCCCCTCTGATCCTGGGTTTTGACACGTCGGGCCCCTGGTGCGGCGCGGCGCTGCTCAGGGGTGACGAGATCGTCGCTGCGCATTTCGAAGACATGCGCAAGGGGCAGGCCGAGCGGCTTTTTCCGATGATCGAAGATACCCTGAGCGAGGGTGGTGCAGAGCTTTGCGCTCTTGATGCCATCGGCGTCGGAATCGGGCCGGGCAATTTCACCGGCATCCGCATCTCCGTCTCGGCCGCGCGCGGACTGGCGCTGAGCCTGGGTGTTCCGGCCGTCGGTGTGAGCCTGCTCGAGGCCATGGCCGAGGGCGCACCAGAAGGCGCACCGGTTCTCGCGGCGCTCAGCGCCCCGCGCGATCACGTCTATATCGAAGGGTTCAATACCACGCGCGAGATTCCCCGTGCCTTCCTGAGGCTCGACGAGATTCCCCGCGCCTTCGCCGAAGACGGGCTGATCGTGGCCGGAACCGCCGCAGCCGAAGTTGCCGCACATCTGGGCACCGTCCAGCCCAACCCTGCGCAGACCCCGGCCGCCGCCTCGGCTTCGGCCGTGGCCCGGATCACGGCGCGCCGTTGGCAGGGCGAGACGCAGCCCCCCGCCCCGCTCTATTTCCGCCCTGCCGATGCGGCCCCCGCCTCCGACCCGCCCCCCCGGATTCTCGATGAAACCTGAGACCATGGCGGCGATCCATGCCGCGTGCTTTCCGGATCGGCCCTGGAGCGCGCAGGAGATCACCGAGATGCTCTGCGCGCCGGGCACCTGTGCCTATGCCGCGTCGGACGCAGCGGGCTTCGCCATTGTCCGCGCGGTGCTGGACGAGGCAGAGCTGCTCACCATCGCCATCGCCCCCGAGGCGCGCGGGCGCGGAAAAGGTCACGCGCTGTTGTGCGGGCTGATGCATGCGCTTGCCGCCGAGGATATCCGCCGGCTCCATCTCGACGTCGCCGATGACAACCACGCAGCGCAGGCGCTCTACGCGAAAACCGGCTTCGCGGACATGGGGCGGCGACGCGCCTACTACCCCCGCGGCGCAGGCCCGGCGGCCGATGCGCGGCTGCTGACCTGCGATCTGGGCGATTTGAGTGCCTTGCCCTTGGGGCAAGCAGCAAGAATCGGTTGACCCTCCCCTCTGAAAGCGGCCTAAATCAATG
>JAWLEL010000145.1:0-6417 GCA_041686165.1 Lentibacter sp. | reverse complement strand
CCCGCGAGAAGAAGCCAAATGCTTCCTGCAAGGGCCATGACAACGTAGTCAGCGGCCATTACCAAAAGACTGACGAGCAGGACGGGCCGTCGCCCGACCGCATCGGAGAGTGCGCCCAGGACGGGCGCAAAGAGAAATTGCGTGACGGCGAAGGACGTGGACAGGACCCCGCCCCAGACAGCCGCCGAGGCGATCGTGCCGCCCTGCACCTCGCGGATGAGATCGGGCATCACCGGCATGATCAGCCCGATGCCCATGGCGTCGATCACGACGGTCATCACGATGAAGATCACGGGCAGGCGGGCGGGCATGGGCGGGCTTTCGCAACGGGGTCACGGAAAGATATGTGAACGAAGACGTTTGGCAAGAAAATTGGAGATGAAACAGGAAAAGCGCCCCGCAAGGACCTTGCGAGGCGCTCGAAAATTCTCTGTTTTCAAAAGCTTACTTCATGCGCGAAGCGACGTTTTCCCAGTTCACCAGATTGTCGAGGAAGTTGGTGAGATAGGCCGGGCGCTTGTTGCGGAAGTCGATGTAGTAGCTGTGCTCCCACACGTCGCAACCCAGAAGCGCGGTCTGGCCGAAGCAGACAGGGTTGACGCCGTTTTCCGTCTTGGTCACGGCGAGCGAGCCATCGGGGTTCTGCACGAGCCAGGCCCAGCCGGAGCCGAACTGCCCTGCGCCCGCGGCGGAGAACTCTTCCTTGAACTTGTCGGTGGAGCCGAAGGCCTCGCCGATCGCCTTTTCAAGCTCGCCGGGCATCTTGCTTTCGCCCGGGCCCATCATCTCCCAGAACTGGTTGTGGTTCCACAACTGGCTGATGTTGTTGAATATTCCGCTTTGAGCGACAGCGTTCGGGTCATAGGTGCCCTTGATGATGTCCTCGAGCGACTTGCCCTCCCACTCGGTGCCGGCAATGGCCTTGTTGCCGTTGTCGACATAGGCCTTGTGGTGCAGGTCGTGGTGGTATTCGAGCGTTTCCTTCGACATGCCGTTGTCGGCCAGAGCGTCGTGGGCGTATGGTAGATCAGGTAGTTCAAAAGCCATTTCGGGGCCCCCTTGAGTTCGCGTTGCGTTATGCATGAAATGAAGGCTTCATTTGCAGAAGGTCAACCCCTTGAAGCGCCAAGGGTTCCCATTTCGAGCTGCGCGCGGTGCGTCGGGAATTGCCCGTTAACCGGTAAATCGGGGGGGTGCCGAGCTGTGCACCCCCTGTGCACCCCCTGTGCACCGGGCGCGCGCCGAGGGGGGCCGGGCCCAAAATTGGCGCGAAAGGGTTAACGGCGCGCGCGCCCCGCAAGGCTCAGCTGCAATCGACGAGGATCGCGCCGTGACGCCCCGCGGCCTCGACGGCTTCATGGGCGCGGGCGGCCTCTGCGAGGGGCAGGCGCCTGGCCACACGGGCGGTCAGCGCGCCGGCATCGAGGGCCCCATGGACATGCCCGATAGCGGCCTGTCGCTCCTCGGGGCGCAGGATGTAGACCAGCGCGATGTCGATGGTGATCGCCTTGAACAGGAGCGGGCCGAAGGGCAGCGTTGGCGTCATGTCGCGCGCCGAGCCATAGGCGGAGATGGTGCCGTTCGGCGCCATCACCTCGGCGAGCGTGTTCACGTTCGCGCCGAACTCGCATTCGACCGCGCGGAAGATGTGATTGCCGCTCGTGGCGGTGAGAATCTCCTCGGCCAGATCGGGGGAGCCATGATCAAGCACCGCATCGGCCCCGGCGTCCATGGCCTGCGCGTGGCTTTCGCCGGGGGAGGCCGTCGCCACGACGCGCGCGCCAGCCCATTTGGCCAGTTGCACGGCCATGAACCCGACGGAGCCGCCCGCGCCGGAAACCAGCAGTGTCTTGCCCTCGACAGGGCCGCCGCCAAGGACGGTATGCGCCGCCGTCAGCGCGGGGATGCCGAGGGAGGCGCCCGTCTCGAAGCGGTGATCCCCGAGCGGCACGGCCTGCTGCGCGGGCAGGGCGATATATTCGGCGCAGGTGCCGTGGGGGCGCTGCCACTGGCCGTTCCAGATCCAGACGCGCTCGCCGATACGGGCGCTATCAACGCCGCTGCCCACCGCCTCGATCACGCCCGCGCCGTCGGAATGGGGGATGATCTGCGCAAAGGGCGGCTTGGTGACGCCGGGCCGCCCGCCTGCGCGCGCCTTCACGTCCGACGGGTTCACGCCGGAAAAGGCGAGGCGGACGAGCACTTCGCCCGCGGCTGGCTTGGGGGTCTCGACCTCGGTGAGTTCGAGGACATCCGGGGCGGGGCCGAAATTCGAATAGGTGATCGCGCGCATGGAGAGGCTCCTTTTCGGGCGAGACTAGGGCCGGGTGCGGGAAGGTCAAGGGCGCGAAATCCGTTGCGGATTTCGGTCCGTTTTCCGCGCCGGAAAACGGCGCTGGGGCTCAGGTGCGGCGCAGGCGGATCACCACGTCGACGGAGGCGATCTCGGCCTCGGCGGGCGCGTCGGGAAGATTGACGATCTCCATGCGCTCCCTGGAGGCATCGGTCAGCTCGCCGGTGTCTTCCCAGAAGAAATGCGGATGCTCGGAGGTGTTCGTGTCGAAATAGCTCTTGGTGCCATCGACGGTGATCTCGTGCATCAGGCCCGCGTCGCAGAAGGCGCGCAGCGTGTTGTAGACCGTGGCCAGCGAGACCTGTTCGCCCGATTGCTTGGCGGCCTCGAAGAGTGTCTCCGCCGTCACGTGGCGATCCTTGCCATCGCCGACCAGAAGCTCGGCCAGCAGCGCGCGCTGGCGCGTGGGGCGCAGGCCGGCGCCGGCCAGCCAGGCTGTCGAGGTTTTCGGCTCTGTCATGGTGCTGTCAACCGATCCGTTTGAAGTTTTGGCAGCGCACTGCCCGATTGCGCAAATATAAGGGCAAACCCCTGCATTCTTCAAGAGTTGCCGCATATCCGGCGTGCGGCTCTTGGCGGCGGGATGCTTGCAGGAGGGTTCGGGCGGGTGCTAGAGGGAGCGGGATAAAGCGAAGACCCATGGAAAGGTGCCCCCAGCGATGGCTCAATACCCCAGCAGTTTCGACCGTGATGACCTTTTGAAATGCGCCCGAGGCGAGCTCTTCGGAGAGGGCAACGCGCAGCTTCCCGAGCCGCCGATGCTGATGATGGACCGGATCACGGATATCTCGGCCGACGGCGGGGCCCATGGCAAGGGGCATGTGCTGGCCGAGTTCGACATCAAGCCGGACCTGTGGTTCTTCGAATGCCACTTCCCGGGCAACCCGATCATGCCGGGCTGCCTCGGGCTCGACGGTCTCTGGCAGCTCACGGGCTTCAACCTCGGCTGGCGCGGCTGGCAGGGGCGCGGCTATGCGCTGGGCGTGGGCGAAGTGAAGCTCAAGGGCATGGTCCGGCCCGACCGCAAGATGCTGACCTACAAGATCGACTTCACCAAGGCCGTGCAGACGCGGCGGCTCACCATGGGCGTGGCCGACGGGATCGTCGAGGCCGATGGCGAGGTGATCTACGAGGTCAAGGACATGAAGGTGGCGCTGAGCGAGAGTTGAGCGCCGAGGCGTGTCCGAAAGGGCCTCGATGGGAAGGCGCAGTCCGGTGTCGGCAGGTCACTCGATGATCTCCGTCGCGATGCGCGTGGTGCGCAGCTCCTCCTCGACGAGCACGTAAACCTGCTCCGGCGGGGTCTTGAGGGCGTAGACCATGATGGAAGGGTCGACCCCCATGTCGATCAGATATTCCATCGTGCGGCCCTGGCCTGACTGGATGTTCTCGACGGCGAACATGACCGGCATGTAGCCTGGCTGTTCATAGTAGTGCTGATGGAGGCCGATTGCCCCGGCAAGCGAAACGCGGCGCTCCATGCCGGCGGCGAGGATATAAGGGCAGGACGAGGCGCAGAAGGCCCCTTCGAGCACGGCTGTGTCGAATTCCTTTTCGCGCAGGAGCCGGCCGATGATCAGCGCCTCGGCAACAACCCCGCCGGGGCTGTGCAGGGTCACGAGCGAGGGCGGCGCGTCGAGCCCGGCGAGGTAGTCCGAAAAGCGGTCCGCATCGCCCTCGGCGATCTCGCCCGACACCACGATCATATCCGTACCGTCCACCTCCTTGCGCTCGAAATTCAATGAACTGGGGAAAGCGGCCGGCAAGTCGAGGTGGGCGGGGCCTTCCGTTGTGAGGAACGAGGGGCCCGGGTCGTCCGTGCGGTATTCGCGGCGCTGGTCACCGGGGGACACGGGCCCCTCGGGCAGCTCGACGCGCTCACGGGTGAGACGCGGCAGGATATCCATGAACTCCACGCCGATCAGCAGCACGGCCAACAGGATCTGGCTGACAAAGACGTATCTGAGGCCGCGCTGTTGGCCGATCTTCGGCAGGCTGCGTATCATGAGGGCGGGGTTTTCTCATCGGAGGGCGCCGTGCGCTCGTGCATGGCCGTGTCGGCCGCGCCCATCGTCATTTCGACATCCTTCATGGCGTTCATTGCAGCCTTGAGATCGGCCAGGGTGAGCGTTTGCTCGATGCTCATGCCGTCCCGGCCAGAGCGGATCGCGGCTTGTGTCACAGCGAGCACGAAGACGAGGATCGCGGGCAAGAGGTCAATCGCGATGGCCCCGGCCCAGGAGGGGACGAAATTTCCGGCATAGCGGATTACCGCATCGGCGGCGGAGATGGGATTATAGGCGGTTTCGGCGGGGGGCTCGATCTCCATGACTTCCGAGGCCGCGCTGACGAGCGTGTTCGAACGCTGATCGAGCGCGAGGATGACGGAATCGATCGTGGCCGTTTGGGCGGAGCGCACGGAGGTCGTGCGCCCGTCGAGCTCGGGCAGGACCACGGAGGCAGGCAGGTCTTCGGCGGCGCGGATGACGAGCGGGGCGACGTTGTACTGGTTGAGCCGGGAGAGCACGCCGGCAAGCTTTACGCTTTCCTCGGAGAACTGGACCGAGCGCTGATCGACGGGTCCGGGGGCGACAGTCAACTCGCGCATCCGCGCCAGCATGCCATTGCCGCGCTGGAAGGCCTCGTCGATCAGCGGTTGCTGCGCTTGGATCTGCTCTTCGAGGTTGCGCAGCTCCTCGGATTTTTGTGCCAGCACGCGAAAGACCGCGCCGCGTCCGGCTGTTCCGGAGAGATCGCCAGATTGTTCGAGCTGGGCCAACTCATCGAAACTTTGTCGTGCGCGCTCGACTTCGCGGCCCAGCGTCTGGCCGCTCAGGGCGATGTCATGGGCGCGTTCGAGGGCGCTTTGATAGTCGCGCACCGTGTTTTCCAGATGTTGTTCCACGGCGGCGGAGCCTGCGAGCGCGGCGGCGTTGAGCCAGCTCGACATGGCGATGATCGCCAGCGAGCCGAGAAAGACGGAGAGCGTCAACCCGATGAAACCGCTGGCCGAGCGCATCGAGGGCAGGAGCCGCAGCATGTAGCTCCAGAAGACGAAGATGCCCACCGAGACGGCGATGGAATAGGCCACGGCTGCGAAGAACGAGACCGCACCGTTGTCTTCAAGGAGAGAGGAGACGCCGAGAAACGTGTAGATTCCCGAAGCGACGGCCAGAACGCCGAGTGCGGGCGGCGTGATCGAGTCGAGCCAGGCAAGATGCCCTTCAAGCTCCTTGGCGGTGCGCAGCCCCTTGGCTTCTTCGGCGGTGAGCCGGCCGGATGTGGCGGCAGGCTCTGAGGACGGCGGCGTGGCTTGGGCGTCGGGGGAATTGGTCATTGCAAGGGTTTGCTCCAGAAGGGTTGGACGAGCCTAACAATATCGCGCCTGCGGCTGCAATTGGATTTGGGCCTTCTGCCCGGGCAAGCCACCTGCATCGTTGCCCTGTCTCGTGTTCCGCCAGCGGCCCGGAGGCGGTGTTCCGGCGCGCCAATCTGGTTGCGCGAGAAGGGCTTGGCCTCTATCACGTAAGAGAAAGATGATAAGGAGGCCGCATGCGCCGCGTAGTTGTCACAGGATTGGGGGTTGTCTCCTCCATCGGAAACAATGCCGAAGAGGTTCTTGCCGCGCTGAAGGCGGGGAAATCCGGGATCACGGCCAACGAGGCCATGGCCGAGCACGGCTTTCGCAGCCAGATCGCGGGCGATGTGAAGCTCGATGTCGCCGAGCACGTGGACAAGCGCACGCTGCGCTTCATGGGGCCGGGGGCGGCCTATGCCTATATCGCGATGGGCCAGGCGATTGCCGATGCGGGGCTTGAAGAGAGCGACATCGTCAACCCGCGCACAGGCCTCGTCGCCGGGTCGGGCGGGCCCTCGACCAGCGCCATGTTCGCCGCGCACCAGACCGTCCTGAAAAGCGGCAGCCCGAAGCGGATCGGGCCCTTTGCCGTGCCCAAGTGCATGTCGTCGACGATTTCGGCGAACCTCTCGACGGCCTACCAGATCAAGGGCATCAACTACTCGATCACCAGCGCCTGCTCGACCTCGCTGCATTGCATCGGCAA
>JAWLEL010000144.1:0-6425 GCA_041686165.1 Lentibacter sp. | reverse complement strand
TGGAGCCGGTATCCGTGCTCATCACGGCGAGCTTGCCGCCGGCTTCGACAGTGTCGCCCTCATCGGCCAGCACTTTCGTCAGCGTGCCCGCAGCGGGGGCGGGGACTTCGACGGAGACCTTGTCGGTCTCCAGCTCGCAGAGCATCTCGTCGGCGGCGAAGGCCTCGCCGGGTTTCTTGAACCAGGTCGAGACGGTCGCTTCCGAGACGCTTTCGCCGAGAGCGGGGACCATCACGTCCATCTCCGAGCCGCCCGCGGCGGACTGGTCGGACTTTTCGTCCTTGGCCTCGTGGCGCTCACCATTTTTCTTCTGGCTGCGCTCCTTGGGCTGTTCGGGGCCCGCTTCGTGGACGGCGTCGATATTGGCCAGCAGCGCGTCGACGCCGACTGTCTCGCCCTCATCGGCGACGATCTCGCCGAGCGTGCCGGAGGCAGGGGCGGGCACTTCGACCGTCACCTTGTCGGTTTCAAGCTCGCAGAGCATTTCATCGGCCTCGACGGTGTCACCGGGCTTCTTGAACCATGTGGCGACTGTCGCCTCGGTGACGGATTCGCCAAGTGTCGGAACGCGGACTTCTGTCATGGGTTATTTCCCCTTCGTGAGTGTGAGCGCCTCGTCGACGAGGGCCTGTTGTTGTGCTTTGTGCGTGGAGGCGAGGCCCGTTGCCGGGGACGCGCTCGCGGAGCGGCCTGCATAGATCGGGCGGGCATGCCTGGCCTTGATGCGGCCGAGCACCCATTCGATGTTGGGTTCGATGAAGGTCCATGCGCCCTGGTTCTTGGGCTCCTCCTGGCACCAGACCACATCGGCGTTCCCGAAGCGCGAGAGCTCCTTGACGACCGACTGGGCCGGGAAGGGATAAAACTGTTCGACGCGGATGAGGTAGATGTCGTCGATCCCGCGCGCATCGCGCTCTTCGAGCAGGTCGAAATAGACCTTGCCCGAGCACATGACGACGCGCTTGATCTTGTCGTCGGCCTTCAGCTTGGTGTCCGAGTTGCCGTATTGGGCATCGTCCCAGAGCACGCGGTGGAAGCTGGAGCCGGTGGTGAACTCCTCGGCGCGGCTGACGGCCAGCTTGTGGCGCAGGAGCGACTTGGGCGTCATCAGGATCAGAGGTTTGCGGAAGGTCCTGTGAAGCTGGCGGCGCAGGAGGTGAAAGTAGTTGGCCGGGGTGGTGCAGTTGGCCACGATCCAGTTGTCCTGTCCGCACATCTGCAGGAAGCGTTCGAGACGGGCCGAGCTGTGCTCGGGGCCCTGGCCTTCGAAGCCGTGGGGCAAGAGACAAACGAGGCCCGACATGCGCAGCCACTTGCTCTCGCCCGAGGAGATGAACTGGTCGAACATGATCTGGGCGCCATTTGCGAAGTCACCGAACTGCGCCTCCCAGAGCGTGAGCGCGTTCGGCTCGGCGAGCGAGTAGCCATATTCGAAGCCGAGCACGGCATACTCTGACAGCATCGAGTCGATCACTTCGTATTGGGCCTGGCCCTCGCGGATGCTGTTCAGCGGGTAGTAGCGCTCCTCGGTTTCCTGGTTGATCAGGGCCGAGTGGCGCTGCGAGAAGGTGCCGCGCGCACTGTCCTGCCCCGAAAGGCGGACGCGGTAGCCCTCCGTCAGAAGCGAGCCGAAGGCCAGGGCCTCCCCCGTGGCCCAATCGATTCCCTCTCCGTCCTCGAACATCTTGCGCTTGGCATCGAGCTGGCGCGAGACGGTCTTGTGGATCGGAAAATCCGCGGGCTCGGTGCTGAGTGCGCGGCCGATTTCCTCGAAGGTCTCCGGCTTGATCGCCGTCTCGCCGCGCTGGTAGTCCTCGTCCTTGCGGTCGAGATGGGACCACTTGCCATCGAGCCAGTCGGCCTTGTTGGGCTTGTAGTCCTTGCCGGCCTCGAACTCGTCGGCCAGATAGGACTGGAAGGCCGTCTTCATGTCATCGACTTCGCCCTCGGGAATGAGCCCGTCGGCCACGAGCCGCTCGGTGTAGATGCTCAGCGTGGTCTTCTGCTGCTTGATCTTCTTGTACATGATCGGGTTGGTGAACATCGGCTCGTCGCCCTCGTTGTGACCGAAGCGGCGATAGCAGAAGATGTCGATCACCACGTCCTTGCCGAACTTCTGGCGGAACTCCGTGGCCACCTTGGCGGCATGGACGACGGCCTCGGGGTCATCGCCGTTGACGTGGAAGATCGGGGCCTCGACCATCAGCGCGATATCCGTCGGATAGGGCGAGGAGCGCGAGAAGTGCGGCGCTGTCGTGAAACCGATCTGGTTGTTGACGACGATATGCATGGTGCCGCCGGTCTTGTGGCCCTTCAGGCCCGAGAGGCCGAAGCCTTCGGCCACGACGCCCTGGCCCGCGAAGGCCGCATCGCCGTGCAGCAAGACGCCCATCACTTGGGTGCGGTCCGTGTCGTTGAGCTGGTCCTGCTTGGCGCGGACCTTGCCGAGCACGACAGGGTTCACCGCCTCCAGGTGAGAGGGGTTCGCCGTGAGCGACAGGTGCACGCTGTTGCCGTCGAACTCGCGGTCGGAGCTTGCGCCGAGGTGGTATTTCACATCGCCCGAGCCGTCGACGTCCTCGGGCTTGAAGCTGCCGCCCTGGAACTCGTTGAAGATCGCCTTGTAGGGCTTGCCCATCACGTTGGCGAGCACCGACAGGCGGCCGCGGTGCGGCATGCCGATGATGATCTCCTTGATGCCGAGGGCGCCGCCGCGCTTGATGATCTGTTCCATCGCCGGGATCAGGCTTTCGCCGCCGTCGAGGCCGAACCGCTTGGTGCCCATGTATTTGACATGGAGATACTTCTCCAAGCCCTCGGCCTCGACCATCTTGTTGAGGATCGCCTTGCGGCCTTCGCGGGTGAACTTGATCTCCTTGTCGTAGCCCTCGATGCGCTCTTTGAGCCAGCCGGCCTGTTCGGGGTCGGAGATATGCATGTATTGCAGCGCGAAGGTGCCGCAGTAGGTGCGCTCCACGATGTCGATGATCTGGCGCATCGTGGCAAAATCGAGTCCCAGCACCTTGTCGATGAAGATCGGGCGGTCCATGTCGGCGTCGGTGAAACCGTAGGACTTCGGGTCGAGCTCGGGGTGCGGCTCGTGGGCGCGCATGCCGAGCGGGTCGAGATGGGCGACGAGATGGCCGCGGATCCGGTAGGCGCGGATGAGCATCAGCGCGCGGATGGAATCGAGCACGGCGTGGCGGACAGCCTCGTCGGTTGCATCGACACCGGCCTTCTCGGCCCCCTGCTTGATCTTGTCGGTCGCCGCCTTCACCTCGGCATCCTGCCATTGGCCCGTGAGCGCCTGCGTGAAATCATCGACAGGCTGCGGCGGCCAGTCGCCCCGCGCCCAGGATGGGCCGCTCGCCTCGGCTTTCACATCCGGGTCGGCATCGCCGAGATCCTTGAAGAAGGCGCGCCAGGCTTCATCCACGGAGTTCGGGTCGTCCGCGTAGCGGGCGTAAAGCTGTTCGAGATATTCCGCGTTATGCCCCTGCATGAAGGAGGAAGCGTGGAACTCGTCGTTCGAGGATTGGTCGGTCATTCAGGGCTCCTGGGCAAAGTGCCGCATCCGAAGGCGGAGATCGTTCAAAAGGCGGGTGTCATGGTCAGGCCTGCGGCGGCGGGCCGTAGGCGTTCGTTTCCGGCTCCGAGGGGCGCGTCAGCCACCACAGGTAGAGCACCAGCAGCACGATCTGGACGACGCCAAGCAAGGCAAGCAGGCCCATCCGGCCGCCGCCGGGCATCTGGCCGTCCATCTGTCCGGGGTCCATCATCATGCCCTCGCTGGGCATTGCCGGGGTCAGCAGGATCGAGAGCAGCCCGACGCCCACCGGGATCAGGATATACCAGCCGGGGCGGCCCGTGTCCTGAAGCCGCCGCCAGCCTGCCGCGGTCAGCGGGACGATCAGCGCCAGCACGTAGATCATGTAGAGAAATCCGATACCCAGCAGCGTGAACACGATCGCGCCGATGACATAGGCGAGCGCGAACCACCAATACTCGGACCGCGAGGCGCGGCCCGCGAAAGTGGCGTATTTCTCTTTCAGGCAGGTCTTGATACTTGTTTGAAAGTCCATCCGGTTTCCTCCCGTATATGTAAGCCGGCGCATCATGCGCCGGCCTGAGCGTCAGCTCTTTTCGATCGCCTCGATCACGGCCTCGCCCAGAGTGGCGGGGCTGTCGGCGACGACGATGCCGGCCGAGCGCATGGCTTCGATCTTGTCTTCCGCGCCGCCCTTGCCGCCTGCGACAATGGCGCCTGCGTGGCCCATGCGGCGGCCCGGAGGGGCCGTGCGGCCCGCGATGAACCCGGCCGTCGGTTTCCAGCGGCCCTTTTTCTTCTGCTCGGCCAGGAAGGCGGCGGCCTCTTCTTCCTCGGAGCCGCCGATCTCGCCGATCATGATGATGCTCTCCGTCTCGTCGTCATCGAGGAACATGTTCAGCACGTCGAGATGCTCTGTGCCCTTGATCGGGTCACCGCCGATGCCGATGGCCGAGGACTGGCCTAGCCCGAGGTCGGTCGTCTGTTTGACGGCCTCATAGGTGAGCGTGCCCGAGCGCGAGACGACCCCGCAGGAGCCGCGCTTGTGGATGTGGCCCGGCATGATGCCGATCTTGCAGGCGCCGGGGGTGATGACGCCGGGGCAGTTCGGCCCGATCAGGCGCGATTTCGAACCGTCCAGCGCGCGCTGGACCTTCATCATGTCGAGCACGGGGATGCCTTCGGTGATGCAGACGATGAGCGGCATTTCCGCGTCGATCGCCTCGAGGATGCTGTCGGCCGCGAAGGGCGGGGGCACGTAGATCACGCTCGCGTTGGCCTCCGTCTCGTGCATGGCCTCGTGCACCGAGTTGTAAACCGGCAGATCGAGGTGGCTGGTGCCGCCCTTGCCGGGCGTGACACCGCCGACCATCTGCGTGCCATAGGCGATCGCCTGTTCAGTGTGGAATGTGCCCTGCGAGCCGGTGAGGCCCTGACAGATGACTTTGGTGTTTTCGTCTACGAGGACTGCCATTTTGGCGTTCTCCTATAAAATGTCTTGGGGAGGCGGGCTTGCGCCCACCCTGCGGGTTAGCCTTTCACAGCCTTCACGATCTTCTGCGCGCCGTCCTTGAGGTCATCCGCGGCGATGACGTCGAGGCCGGAATTGTTGATGATCGCCTTGCCTTCTTCCACGTTCGTGCCTTCGAGGCGGACAACGAGCGGCACTTGAAGGCCGACCTCCTTGACCGCCGCGACAACGCCCTCGGCGATGACGTCGCAGCGCATGATGCCGCCGAAGATGTTGACGAGGATGCCTTTGACGTTGTCATCGGAGGTGATGATCTTGAAGGCTTCGGTCACTTTCTCCTTGGTCGCGCCGCCGCCCACGTCGAGGAAGTTGGCAGGCTCGGCACCGTAGAGCTTGATGATGTCCATCGTCGCCATGGCGAGGCCTGCGCCGTTGACCATGCAGCCGATCTCGCCGTCGAGCGCGATGTAGTTGAGGTCGTACTTGGAGGCTTCCAGCTCCTTGGGGTCTTCCTCGGTGGTGTCGCGCAGCTCGGCGATGTCGGAATGGCGGTAGATCGCGTTGCCGTCGAAACTCATCTTGGCGTCGAGGCACTTCAGATCGCCCTTGTCGGTGACGATCAGCGGGTTGATCTCCAGCATCTCCATGTCCTTCTCGATGAACATGCGGTAGAGCGTGCCCATGAGCGAGACGCATTGCTTCACCTGCGCGCCCGAGAGGCCGAGCATGAAAGCGATGCGGCGGCCGTGGAACGCCTGGTAGCCCGTGGCCGGATCGACAGAGAAGCTCAGGATCTTCTCGGGTGTTTCGGCGGCCACCTCCTCGATGTCCATGCCCCCTTCCGTCGAGCAGACGAAGGAGACGCGGCTTGTGGCACGGTCGACCAGCAGGGCGAGGTAAAGCTCGGTCTCGATGCCGGAGCCATCCTCGATATAGATGCGGTTGACCTGTTTGCCGGCGGGGCCGGTCTGGTGCGTGACGAGCGTGCGGCCCAGCATGCGCTTGGCTTCCTCGGCGGCTTCCTCGACGGATTTGGTCAGGCGCACGCCGCCGGCTTCGCCTGCGCCGGACTCCTTGAAGGAGCCCTTGCCGCGTCCGCCAGCGTGAATCTGCGCCTTGACGACCCAGAGAGGCCCGTCAAGCTCGCCTGCCGCTGTCTTTGCGTTCTCGGCCCGAAGGACGACACGTCCGTCTGACACCGGGGCGCCGTAGGAGCGAAGCAGAGCCTTCGCCTGATACTCATGGATATTCATGAAGTCTTCCCGTCTGTTTGCTGCGATTCAGGTCTTAGTCGCACAAGGTTGCGGTAAACCTAAGCACAAAGTGGGAATTCGCCGCTGGCCGGGGTGTTTTTCTCCACTTTGTGATCACACGATTTAAGCTGTGATCACAAATACGCGCGCGCCG
>JAWLEL010000143.1:0-6456 GCA_041686165.1 Lentibacter sp. | reverse complement strand
CCGGCCCTGACCTGCCGTTCATCGGTATAACCGATGCCGCGCTGTAACGTCACCAGACCGGCCATTTGTGCATCGTGCAACATTTGAAGCGATTGAGAGGCGGGAGTAGAGGACCTTCCTGTAGCAGGCCGAGTTCGCAGCGCGGACCAAGGGGATCTGCGGCAAGGTGCTGAAGTGACACTCGCAGATTTGCCCTCATGCAGCGAACAGAAGGTTGCGACTGGTCCTATGCATCGAGCGTCTCTCCGGCATTGGCGAATTGGCTGATATGGATGTCGCGCTCGCAACAGGCGGTAGGGGACGCCATGAACGAACTTGCCCAGGGGTACGGGGTCATGCCGTTTGGCATTACCCCGTACCGGGTGCACATGTCACCATGAACTGTAGGCCAGAAACTTGCCCGACATCTCGACCTTGACGCGGTCGCCCTTGGGGTTCTTCACGCGCGAGACGTGCATGTCAAAATCGATGGCCGACATGATGCCGTCGCCGAATTCCTCCTGGATCAGGGCCTTCATCGTCGGGCCGTAGACGCCGACGATCTCGTAAAGCCGGTAGATGCAGGGATCGGTGGGTACGGCCTTGTCCCAGTGCTTGGTCGGATATTCCTCGAGCACCTCCACGGCCTCGGCCGGCAGGTCCAGCAAATCGACAAGCGCCTGCGCCTTGTCGCGAGGCGCGCTGTTCATGCCCATGCAGACCGAATGTGTCCAGGCCGGCGACATGCCGATGGCGTCGGCCATTGCCTGCCACGACATGCCGGCCTTCTTGCGGGCGATGAGGATCAGGGTGGTGACGTCCTCCTTGGTCATCAGAACGGGCAGGTCTGCGGTATCCTTCATGGTGGTCTCCTCTCTCTGGTCTTTCTGGTGGTCAAAGGTTCACGGCGCGCAGCCGCGCACCGTCGTCGTCGCCGGGCGTGCCGGTCTTGTCGATCCGCACCGGGGACGGGCTTTGCGCCTGACCGTCCGAAGGCGCGCCCGACAGCTCTTGCGAGCGCTGCCCGAGGAAGTGCACGAGGTGGTTGCGGATCGCGTAGTAGTTGGGGTGATCCACGATCTCGGTGCGCGACCGCGGGCGGGGGATCGTGATCTCGACCGATTCCTCGACACGGGCATGGGGGCCGTTGGTCATCAGCAGGATGCGGTCGGCCAGCAGGATCGCTTCGTCGATGTCGTGGGTGATCATGAAAACTGTCTGTTCGGTGCCACCCCAGATCTTCAGCAACTCGTCCTGGATTGTGCCGCGGGTCAGCGCGTCGAGCGCGCCGAACGGCTCGTCCAGCAACAAGAGCTTGGGCTGGTTGGCGAAGGCCCGGGCGATCGAGACGCGCTGCCGCATGCCGCCCGAAAGCTGGCTGGGTTTGCGGTGGATCACGTCACCCTCGAGCCCCACCTTGGCGAGGAATTCACGCGAATGCTCCATCACCTTGGCCTTCGTCCAGTCGGGATAGCGCGCGGCCACCCCGAAGCTGACATTCCTCAGCGTGCTGAGCCATGGCAGCAGCGAATAGTTCTGAAACACCACACCGCGGTCGAGGCTGGGCCCCGACACCTCGAACCCGTCCATCTTGACCACGCCGCTTGTCGGTTCGGCCAGCCCGGCGAGGATGTTCATGATGGTGGACTTGCCACATCCCGAATGGCCGAGGATGCAGACGAACTCGCCCTTCTCGACGCCGAAGCTCGCATCCTCGAACACCCTCAGCTCGCCGCCCTGCCCGTCAGGAAACCTCTGGGTCAGCCGCTCGATGGATAGAAAAGGTTTGGAAACCATGGATTTGCCTTTCTTATTCCGCATAAGCGACGGCCCGCTGGAGCGCGGCAAAGGCCGCGTCCAGCATCATGCCGACAACACCGATCATGAGGATCGAGAAGATGACCGAGGTCAGGTCGAGATTGTTCCACTCGTTCCAGACGTAGTAGCCGATCCCGGTCCCGCCGACGAGCATCTCGGCGGCGACGATCACCAGCCAGGCGATGCCGATCGAGATGCGCATGCCGGTGACGATGGTCGGCGCCGCGGCGGGCAGGATCACCATGAAGGCGGTCTTGAGGTGCCCCAATTCATGCGTGCGCGCGACGTTGACCCAGTCCTGCCGCACGCCCGCCACGCCGAAGGCGGTATTGAGCAGCATCGGCCAGATAGAGCAGATGAAGATCACGAATATCGCACTGGTATCGCTGTCCTGAATGATGAATAGGGCCAGAGGCATCCAGGCAAGTGGCGAGATCGGGCGCAGCACCTGGATGAAGGGGTTGAACGCCTTGTAGGCGACCGCCGACATGCCGATCAGGAAGCCGAAGGGAATGGCGACCAGCGCCGCGAGGATATAGCCGGTCAGCACCCGGTAGATCGAATGGCCGATCTGGATGCCGATGCCCTTGTCGTTCGGCCCGTTGACGTAGAACGGGTTCGACAGTTCCTCCCACGCCTTGGCGAACACCTGCGAGGGCGGCGGCACGCCGGCCTTCTGTGACCCGCCACCGGTCAGGCGTTCGTATTCCGTCATCTCTTCGGCCAGCACCTGTCCGGTGATCGAGGCCTCCCAGATCAGAAGGCCCGCGACAAGCATCGCGATCGACAGGATCGCCGCGCGCATGTTCACGCTGAGGGTCATTGCGGCCATGGTTCAGCCCTTTCCGATGGCGAAGCTGGCGACATACCCCTCGGGATCGGCCGGATCGAAGGTCTTGCCCATGATCGTGTGCGACTTGTAGGTGACGTCCGGGGCGTCATAGCCCAGATCCTCCATCACCTTCTTGGCGTCGGCCGCAAGGTAGACCTGTTCGGCCACGGCGCGGTAGTCGACATCCCCCTCGATATAGCCCCAGCGTTTCATCTGGGTGAGGATCCAGACCCCCATCGAATGCCACGGGAAAGGATCGAAATCGATCCGGTCGGGCACCTGTTTGACCTCGCCCAGGCCGTCGGCATAGGTGCCGATCAGCACCTGCTCGATGACCGAGACGGGCTGGTTGAGGTAGTTGGTCGGCGCGATCGCCTCGGAGATCTCCTTGCGGTTCTCGGCCGCGGACGCGTATTGCGTGGCGTCGATGATCGCCTTCAGCAACGCGCCATAGGTATTGGGAAACTCCTGCGCGAACGATAGCGGTGCGGCGAAGGCGCAGCACGGATGCCCCTCCCAGATCTCCTTGGTCAGGATGTGCAGAAAGCCGATGCCTTCCCAGACTGCGCGCTGGTTGAACGGATCGGGCGACAGGTACCCGTCGAGATTGCCGGCGCGCAGGTTGGCGACCATTTCCGGCGGCGGCACAACGCGGATCTGGATATCGACATCCGGGTCGAGGCCGAACTCGGCCACGTAGTAGCGCAGCAGGAAATTATGCATGGAATATTCGAACGGAACGCCGAACGTGAAGCCTTTCCACTGCGCCGGATCGCGCTTGTCGAGATGGTCATTGGACAGCACGATGGCCTGGCCGTTGATGTTCTCGACCGCCGGCATGATGTAAGGCTCCGCCGACGAGCCCGCCCCGAGTGTCATCGCCAGCGGCATCGGCGTCAGCATGTGGCTGGCGTCGTATTCACCCGCCAGCGACTTGTCGCGTGCCACCGCCCAGCCGGCGGTCTTGATGACGCTCGCATTCAGGCCGTAGCGTTCATAAAAACCCATGGGCTGCGCCATGATGATCGGCGTGGCGCAGGTGATCGGCACGAAACCGATATTGAGATCGGTCTTCTCGGGCGGGCCCAGATTGTCGAGGATGGCCGCCTTGGCCGCCTCCAGCGGAAAGACCGAGGCCAGTGCTGCGGCAACGGTGCCCCCGCCCAGCATCCCCATGAAAGACCGCCGGCCGATATCGCTATGCCCGAAAACCGACCGAACCACCGCGCTTTCGACCGCGCGTTCCATCATCTCCTCGGACGACATGACGTTGGCGGCGGCGCTCTGCGGATGCGCGGTGCAGGACGCGCAATCGCATCCGGCGCCGTGGCGCAGGTCTGATTTCGCGGAATACGGGTTGCCAAGGCTTTTCGTCGACATGCTGCGACCTCCGGTTAGGGCGTTGTTGGGGTTATGATCGCGCGGGGCCGCAGGGGGCGAAAGATCTTGGCGATTATTTGTGCGGTTGATGAATTTAATGGAATATCAGCATGTTGACCTGGATCTGCCAACGCCAAGAATCACGAAATCCCGTAATTTACGATATTTCGTATTGCCAGCTCGCCGCTCATCGCCGCTAATGAGCCCATGTTCGACACCGAGATAGCCACCGATTCCCTGCTCGATGCGATGCCCGAAGCGGCGCTCGTCATCGATCTGGCGCGCGACAGTGTCGTGCAGGCCAATCACCGCGCCGACACGCTGCTTGGGGTGCCGCGTACCGGAGGGATCGCGCTGTCATCGCTTTTGAGAGTGTCGCTCGCGCAGTTCATCGTTTTCGTGGACGAGATCGCGCATCGCGGCGAGGCGTGGAGTCGCGACATCACGCTCAACCACTGCGACGGCGCGCCGGTGGCGTGCGAGTTGCGCGGACGGATGATCGATGCCGAACGCCGGCATCTGCTGCTCGCAGCACTCGATCTCGACGAACTGGACCGCCACGCGCGCCAGGCCGAGGTGGCGGATCTGTATCGGTCAGGCTTGCACGAATGGAGACGCACGCAGGAATTCTTCGCCGAGCTCGAGCGCCGCAACCAGCTGATCCTGAACGCCGCCGGCGAGGGCATCTACGGCGTCAACGCCGAGGGCAAGACCACCTTCGTCAACCGCGCCGCGCAGGAGATGCTGGGCTGGAGCACCGAGGATCTGCTGGGCCGCGACATCCATTCGATCATCCATCACCACCACCTGAGCGGCGAGGTCTACCCCGCGCAGGACTGCCCGATCTACCGGTCCTTCCGCTTCGAGCAGGTCAACCGGATCGAGGACGAGGTGTTCTGGCGCAAGGACGGCAAGCCGATTCGCGTCGAATACGTCTCGACCCCGATCTACGATCACAAGGTGCTGGCGGGCGCGGTGGTCATCTTCCGCGACATCACCGAGCGCAAGGAAAGCGAGATGCGGCTACGCCGCGCGATGGCCGAGGTCGCCGACCTGCGCGACCGCCTGGAACAGGAAAACGCCTATCTCCAGGAAGAGATCACATCCGAGCGCGCGCACCACGACATCATCGGGCACAGCCCCTCGATCCGGCACGTGCTGACCCAGATCGACCTCGTGGCGCAGACCGACACCACGGTCCTGCTGACCGGCGAGACCGGCACGGGCAAGGCGCTGGTTGCCTCGGCAATCCACAAGCACAGCACGCGCAAGCGACGGTCGCTCATCCATTTCAAATGCGGGTCGGTGTCCTCCGAGGCGCTGGAGTCCGAACTTTTCGGCCAGATCCGCGGCGCCTTCCCCGGCGCGTTGCGCGACAAGCCGGGCAAGCTGGAACTGGCGCATGGCGGGACCTTGTTCCTTGAGGATGTCGAGGAATTGCCGCTCGAGGTGCAGGGGCGGCTGCTCGACGCGTTGCAGACCGGCCATGTCACGCGGCTTGGCGACACAAGAAGCCGCGAGATCGATATCCGCGCGATCGCAGCCTCGACCCGCAGCCTCGAAAAGGTCGTGGCGGCGGGGGGCCTGCGCAAGGATCTTTACCTTGCCCTGAATGTATTTCCGGTGCAGTGTCCTCCGCTGCGCGATCGGTGCGAGGATATTCCGGAGCTGACCGCGCATATCCTCGACAGGGCCTGCAAGCGCCTCAACCGCGCCAAGCCGGTGGTCACCGAGGGTGCGATGCGGCAACTGATGGCCTATGACTGGCCCGGCAACGTGCGCGAGTTGCATAACGTGATCGAACGCGCCGCGATCGTGTCGAAGGGGCGCAAGCTGATCGTGGAACTGGGCGCCGGAGATACAGGCCCCGACGGGCCGCATCCGCGCGCACGGACCGAGCGCGAGATGCATGAGGCGATGCGCTCCAACTTGATTTCATGCATGCGAGAGGCGGAGGGTCGTGTGGCAGGCAATGGCGGGGCTGCCGCTCTGCTCGGCGTGCCGGCAACGACGCTCTATTCCCGGCTCAAGACGTATCACATATCGCGTGACGAGTGGTCATAAGGCCATTTCGACGTGTGAATTGTGACAAGCAGCTGCGGCTAATGCGGCACAAGAGAGGCAGCGCAAGGGAACCCGGCTTCTTCACTTCCAAATTTCAACGCGGGGCAATTCCGGTTTAGGTTGTCGGTTGATCAAGGGCCGCTCCGTCCGCACACACCACTCACAAGGCAACCGTAATGCTGCACCTCGCACGACCGGCAGCAAAGGGCTGACACCTGAGAATTGCCCGCGCAGAATCTGAAGCGTGGACGAGTGGCAATACGGGGCTCGTTGCAGTCATGCGGCATCGCAGAGCGCAGGCGGGTATCGGCAGATCTGAATGTCAGCTCGCAGTTTGCTCACACATTCGCCTCGCCATTGCAGCGAATGACCGGAATCCGCCC
>JAWLEL010000142.1:0-6510 GCA_041686165.1 Lentibacter sp. | reverse complement strand
TGGTCCCGCCGCGAACGCCGCGTCATCGCCGCGCGCGAGGAACGCCTCGGCGCGATCAGCCTGCAAGCGCGCGCCTGGAAGGACGCGCCGCCCGAGGCCGTCGCCGCCGCCATGTGCGACGGCGTGCGCGATCTCGGCCTGCGCCCCTCGCCCGCAGCCGAGCGGCTTCGCGCGCGGGTGACCCTCCTGCGCAGCGCGGGCCACGATCTGCCCGACATGTCCGATGACGCACTGCTTGGCAGCCTCGAAGACTGGCTCGCGCCCTATCTCGCGGGGATCAGGACCGCCGAGCACTGGAAGGGCTTCGACATTCACGATGCGCTCTTCGCCCTGCTCTCATACGAGCAGCAGCAGCTCCTCGCGCGCGAGACGCCGGCCCATTTCAAAACGCCACTGGGCCGCAAGATCCCCATCGACTACTCGGGCGAGCACCCCGAGATCACGCTGCGCCTGCAGGAGATGTTCGGCCAGACACGTCACCCGACGGTCGCGGGCAAACCGCTGCGCGTCACGCTCCTGTCCCCCGCCCAGCGCCCCGTTCAGACGACGATGGACATCCCGGCCTTCTGGGACAGCTCCTATGCGGACGTGCGCAAGGACATGCGCGGGCGCTACCCCCGTCACCCTTGGCCCGAGGACCCGCGCGAGGCTGATCCGACCCTGCGCGCCAAGCGGCGCGGCTGATCTGTCGGGGCGTCTCAGCGCAGAATGCGCTCCCTGTCCGACGCGACAGGCACCTGCCGCGCCCAATCGGCGTATTCGCCTTGCGTCGCACGTTTGTGGAGGGTCTCCAGTGCGCCGACGGGATCATCCGGATGATGGTCGATCCGCAATGTCAGGGGCGGCCGGTCCGGGCGCAGAACGAGAAGGGCCGCGGACAGCAGGCCACGAAAATCTCCTCCAGCGTCGCGCGCTGCGCGCAGGCTGCCAAGCAAGCGTTCTTCGAAGGCCGTTTCCGCATCGGAAAATGACTCGGCCATGGCGGACAGAACCTTTGCGTCGCCCAACATGTTACCCGAGGCGATCCCCCCGTCGAAGGCCAGGCTGCCTTTCACATCATCGTTCTGATCGCCGGTGAACGCGCCGGTGCCGCCCTTGACGTCCAGCGCCGCGAGCTGGCGATACGCCCGCCCCGCGTCAGGCGCGGTGATCTGCTCGACGGCGCGGCATGCATCCACCCCGTCCTGCATGAGCTGCAACACGTCCTCGCCCCAGAAAGTCGAGGGCGCGGCGCCCTGGCTGGCCGACAGGCCCGCCGTCAGATGCCCGCGCAGAACCCAGCCGCCGACACAGAGGCTCCCCGTTGCCGCAGCGCCTCCCATGGTGCCGGTTTCAGGATCATGAGCAAGAATTGAAAAGGTCATACCGTAATTATGCATACTTATCTGGCGATGTCGCTCCTATTTATCATGAAAAATTGACCGCGCAAATTGATCATGATAATTTGACACCAATCAACTGCCGAAAAACCAACAGGGAGAACGTCATGAAACTCACTCAATGGACCCGCAGGGGCCTGATGAGCGTGGCCGCCGGGGCGCTTGCCGCCGTCGTGGCCCTGCCATCGCAGATCGCCGCCCAGACCCCGCCGGGCGTGCTGATCGTCGGTCAGATCGCCGAGCCCAAATCACTCGATCCCGCCGCTGTCACGGCGGTGAACGATTTCCGGATTCTCGTGAATGTTTACGAGGGGTTGACCCGCTACAAGCCCGGCACGCTCGAGGTTGAACCCGCGCTCGCGGAGAGCTGGGAGATCAGCGAGGACGGCAAGACCTATACGTTCAAGCTGCGCGAGGGCGTCACCTTCCATGACGGCACATCCTTCAACGCCGAGGCGGTGAAGTTCAACTTCGACAGGATGCTGGACGAGAATCACCCCTTCCACGACACAGGCCCTTTCCCGCTGTCCTTCTTCTTCAGCGCGGTTGAAACGACCGAAATTGTCGATGACCTGACAGTGAAGTTCACCCTGAATGAGCCCTACGCGCCCTTCCTGTCCAACCTCGCCTACCCCACGGGGCTGATGGTCTCGCCTGCCGCTGTCATCAAGAATACCCAGGACTTCGGTCGCAATCCCGTCGGCACCGGCCCGTTCAAATTCGTCGAGTGGCGCTCGAACGAGGCTGTCGTGGTCGAGCGGAACGAAAATTACTGGGGCCAGCTGGCCGCGACCCGGGCGGTCGTCTTCCGCCCGATCAGCGACGCCAACACCCGCGTGGCCGAGATGCTGGCCGGCGGGATCGACATGATGGTCGAAGTGCCACCCACATCGCTGGGCCAGTTCGAGGGCGATGGCTTCACCGTGGCAGAACAGGCCGGACCGCATGTCTGGTTCCTGATCCTGAACGCCAAGGAAGGCCCGATGGCCGACAAGCGCGTGCGCCAGGCCGCCAACTACGCGATCAACAAGGAGGCGATCGTGAACGATGTGCTCGAAGGCACGGCGACAGTGGCCGCAGGCCCGACACCGCCCGCCTTCGCCTGGGCCTACAACGAAGATCTCGACCCCTACCCCCATGACCCCGAAAAGGCCAAGGCGCTCATCGCCGAAGCCGGGGCCGAGGGCGCTGAGCTGACATTCTACGTCACTGAAGGCGGCTCGGGCATGCTCGATCCGATCCCGATGGGCACGGCGATCCAGGCCGATCTGGAAGCCGTGGGCTTCGATGTCACCATCGAGACCTACGAGTGGAACACCTTCCTCGGGGAAGTGAACCCCGGGCTTGAAGGCAAGGCCGACATGGCCGAGATGGCCTGGATGACGAATGACCCCGACACGCTGCCCTTCCTCACGCTGCGCTCCGAAGCCTGGCCCGACCAGGGCGGCTTCAACTCGGGCTACTATGCCAACGAGAAGGTCGACGAACTGCTCGAAGAGGCCCGCGTCGCGACCGACCAGGGCAGGCGCGCCGAGCTCTACAAGGAAATGCAGGCGATCGTGCAGGAAGATGCGCCCTGGGTTTTCGTCGCCAACTGGAAGCAGAACGCGGTGACGAATGACAGGGTGAAGAACTTCAGCCTCGAGCCATCCTTCCTGCTGCATCTGAAAAACGTCACCAAGGAGTGACCTGACCGCCCCGGGCGCGACCTGCGCCCGGGGCGGTGCCGGAATTTTTTCGAAAATTCCGGATCGATTTCCTTGAAAGAAATCGGCGCCAACCCAAGCGGAGGGGAAAATGGGCAGCTACATCTTCAAGAGACTGTTCTCGGCAGTCCCGGTTCTTCTCGGAATCACCATAATCGTCTTCCTGATCATGTCGCTCATCCCGGGTGATCCCGCCACGGCGATCCTCGGCTCCTACGCAACGCCCGAAAACGTCGAAAAGCTCAACCGCGACCTCGGCCTCGACAAGCCCATGGTCCAGCGCTATTTCATCTGGCTCGGCAACATGCTTACCGGCGATTTCGGGCGCTCCTTCTCGCTCAACCGCCCGGTGCTCGACGAAATCCTCGAACGCTTCAACGCCACGCTGATCCTTGCCGGAACGAGCTTCGTGATCTGCTCTCTGCTCGGCATCCTCGCCGGCGTCGTCTCGGCGGCCCGCCAGTATGGCTTTGCCGACAAGGCGATCACCTTTGTCGTGCTGATCGGCATCTCCGTTCCGTCCTTCTTTCTCGGCATGATGATGATCCTTCTTTTCGCGGTGAACCTCGGCTGGCTGCCCGTCTCCGGCATGTATGCGATCTATGGCGGCGGTGACCTGGCTGACCTCGCCCGCCACCTGATCATGCCCGCGACAGCGCTCGCCGCCGTTGCCACGGGGGTCATCGCGCGGCTCTCGCGCTCGGCCATGCTCGAAGTGCTGCGGCAGGATTATATCCGCACCGCGCGCGCCAAGGGCGTGCCCGAGCGCCGCGTGATCATGGGGCACGCCCTGCGCGCCGCCATGGTCTCGATCATCCCCGTTCTGGGCATCCAGGCGGGCTTCGTCCTCTCCGGCGCGGTCTATATCGAGATCGTCTTCCAGTGGCCCGGTGTCGGGCGGATGCTCGTCGATGCGATCCTCACCCGCGATCTGCTGCTGGTCCAGGGCGGGGTCGTTTTCGTCGCCGCCTGCTACGTGATGTTCAACATCGCGGTGGACGTGGCACAGAGCCTGCTCGACCCGAGGATCAAGACATGAGCACATTTCTCAAGCTGCTGTTCCGCAACCGTCTCGCCGCGATGGGGGCCGTGATCATCTCGGTTATCGTGCTGGCGGTGCTCGCCGTGCCTGTCCTGCCGCTGCAGGACCCGGACTTGACGACCACCGCTGACCGTTTCAAGCGCCCCTTCACCGAAGGCCACCTTCTGGGCACCGATCACCTCGGGCGCGACATGCTCTCGCGCCTGCTGCATGGCACGCGGCTGAGCCTCGCCATCGGGGTCGCCGCCGCGCTCATCGCCGCCACGATCGGCTCGGCCATCGGGATCATCGCGGGCTATTTCGGCGGGCGCACGGACAATATAATCATGCGCACCGTCGACATGCTCATGGCCTTCCCCTACATCCTGTTGGCGCTGGCCATCGTCGCCGCGCTCGGCCCCGGCCTCATGAACGCGCTCATCGCCGTCGCGGCGGTGAACATCCCCTTCTTCGCGCGGAACATCCGCGGCATCACGGTCGGCCTCGCCGGGCGCGAATTCATCGATGCCGCGCGGCTCGCGGGGATGGGCCACGCGCGGATCATCCTCACCGAACTTCTGCCCAACGTGCTGCCCGTCATCGTCATCGCCATGTCCACCACCGTGGGCTGGATGATCCTCGAGACGGCGGGCCTGAGCTTCCTCGGCCTCGGCAGCCAGCCGCCCCAGGCCGATCTCGGCTCCATGCTGGGCGAGGCGCGTTCCGCGATGATCTCGCACCCGCATACCTCCATTGTGCCGGGTCTGATGATCTTCCTCATCGTCATGTCGATCAACCTGCTGGGCGACGGGGTGCGCGACGCGCTCGATCCGCGCCTGCGCTCCGGCGCCCTGTCGCGGCCGCTGGCGACGACCCTCGTGGAACGCTCCGGCGAGACGCCCGAGCCCACGGACGACCTGCTGGCGATCCAGGACCTGCACACCCAGTTCCATGTCGGTGCGCGCAACTACCGCGCCGTCGGCGGCGTCAGCCTCGCAGTGAGGCCGGGCGAATGCCTCGGCGTCATCGGCGAGAGCGGCTCGGGCAAGTCCGTCACGGCGCTCTCGGTCATGGGCCTCGTCGCCTCGCCCCCCGGGGTGATCACCGGCGGCGCGGTCCGCTTCCAGGGCGAAGACCTGATCGGCGCGCCCTACGAGACCCTGCGCAAGAAGCGCGGTGACCGTGTCGCCTATATCTTCCAGGACCCGCTGAGCACGCTGCACCCGCTCTACAGCGTCGGCGATCAACTGGCCGAGGCGATCCTGTCGCACCACAAGATCGGCAAATCCGAGGCCCGCCGCCGCGCGATCGAGCTGCTGAGAGATGTCCGCATCCCCAATGCCGAAAGCCGCGTGGACAACTACCCGCACGAGATGTCGGGCGGGATGCGCCAGCGCGTCGGCATCGCCATGGCGCTGGCCAACGAGCCCGACGTGATCATCGCCGACGAGCCGACGACAGCGCTCGACGTGACCGTGCAGGCGCAGATCCTGGCCTTGCTCGACGACCTGCGCCGCGACCGCGGGCTGGCGATCGTCTTCATCACCCATGACTTCGGCGTGGTCGCGCAGCTCTGTGACCGCGTTGCCGTCATGTATGCGGGTCGGATTGTCGAGGAAGGCCCCACAACGGCGGTGCTCGATGCGCCAGCCCATCCCTACACCAGGCGCCTGATAGCCTGCGTGCCCGAGCTGGGCGGCGGACGGCGCGCGCTGGCCGCCATCCCCGGCCTGCCACCGGCGGTGGACGACCTGCCGCCCGGTTGCGCCTTCGCGCCCCGCTGCGACAAGGTTCAGGAGAGCTGCCGTTCCGGCGAGATCGCCCTGCAAGGCACCGCGCCACGCGCCGTGCGCTGTCTCTATCCCGAGGAGGCTGTCTGATGCCCGCGCTCAAGATAGAGAACCTCGCGAAGACCTTTGATCTCAAGAAGCCGCTCTTCGGTGTCGCACAGCCCGGCGTGCGCGCCGTTCGGCCGATGAGCCTCAGCGTGGAGCCCGGCGAAACGCTCGGCGTCGTCGGCGAAAGCGGCTGCGGCAAGTCCACGCTGGCGCGGATGCTCGTGGGCCTTCTGGAGCCCTCCGAGGGTTCCATCGAGATCGAAGGCCGCGCGCTGGACAATTCCGACCCGGCCGAGTTCGGAAAGCTGATCCAGTATGTCTTCCAGGATCCCAGCAGCTCGCTCAACCCGCGCAAGACCATCCGCCAGATCATGGAAGCCCCGCTCAAACGGCTCTATGGCATGCCCCGCGCCAAACGCGACAAGCGCATCGCGGAGATATTCGACAGCGTGAACCTGCGCGAGGAGTTCCTCGACCGCTACCCGCACGAGTTCTCCGGCGGGCAGGCCCAGCGCATCGGGATCGCCCGCGCGCTGGCCGCGGGGCCGCGGATCATCATCCTCGAC
>JAWLEL010000141.1:0-6521 GCA_041686165.1 Lentibacter sp. | reverse complement strand
GCCGTTCGCTGCGTGCGGGCAAGCGCCCGCGCGCGCTCATACGATGCGGAACTTTCCAAAATTCCGAAATCTCGGTCTCAGCCTTGCTTGCCCGCAAAGCGCGCGGCCCAGTCGTCGCGCTGCTCGTCGGTGATCTTCGAGAAAAGGTTCTCGGGCACGGAGAATGCGTGGCCCGCGGGCAGGGCCTTGAGCGCGGTGGCGATATCGCCCGGCCATTCCGTATCGAGCGTGTTCATCGCTGTGAAGAGCTTTGCGCTGGCTTCGGGGATGAAGGGTGCCGAGAGCACCGCGTAAAGGCGGATGAGGTTGAGCGCGAGGCGGATCTGCGCGGCGGCCCTGGCTTCGTCCTCCTTGAAGGTGGCCCAGGGCGCGGCGGCTTGCAGGTATTCGTTGCCCGCCGCCCAGATCGCGCGCAGCTCCTGCGCCGATTTGCGTACTTCCATCGCGTCCATGTTCTTCTCGTAGCTGCGCACGCGTGCCTCCAGCTCGGCGATGAGGGCCTCCTCGTCAGGCCCGTACGCGCCTGCCTCGGGAACTTGCTCACCGAACTTCGAGCGGCAGAACTTGGTCACACGGCTGACGAAATTGCCCAGCACATCGGCCAGGTCCTTGTTGACGCCGCTCTGGAAGTTCTCCCATGTGAACTCGGCATCGGATGTTTCGGGGCAGTGGCTCAGCAGCCACCAGCGCCAGTAATCGGCCGGGAGAAGCTCGAGCGCCTGGTCCATGAAGACGCCCCGGCCGCGCGAGGTGGAGAACTGGCCGCCTTCGTAGTTGAGGTAGTTGAAGCTCTTGATGTAGTCCACGAGCTTCCAGGGCTCTTCGCTGCCGAGGATCGTGGCCGGAAAGCTCAGCGTGTGAAACGGCACGTTGTCCTTGCCCATGAACTGGGTGTAGGTCACGTCATCCGCGCCCTTGTCCGTGCGCCACCAGCGCGCCCAGTCATCGCCCTTGCCGGCATCGACCCATTCCTGCGCGGCCGCGATATACTCGATCGGCGCGTCGAACCAGACATAGAAGACCTTGCCTTCCATGCCGGGCCAGTCTTCCTCCCCTTTCCTGACGGGAATGCCCCAGTCGAGATCACGGGTGATTCCGCGGTCTCGCAGCCCGTCGCCGTCATTGAGCCACTTGTTGGCGATGGAGGTGGTCAGCACGGGCCAATCCGTCTTGCTGTCGATCCAGGCCTGCAACCTGTCGCGCATCTTCGACTGGCAAAGGTAGAGGTGTTTCGTCTCGCGCGTCTCAAGATCTGTGGAGCCGGAGATGGCCGAGCGAGGATTGATCAGATCGGTGGGATCGAGCTGCTTGGTGCAATTGTCGCACTGGTCGCCGCGCGCGTCCTCGAAGCCGCAATTGGGGCAGGTGCCCTCGATGTAGCGATCGGGCAGGAAGCGGCCATCGGCCTTGGAATAGACCTGGGTTTCGCTCACTTCGCGGATCAGGCCCTGCTCTTCGAGCACGCCGGCGAAATGCTGGGTGAGCTTGTGGTTCTGCGGAGAGGAGGACCGGCCGAAATGATCGAAGCTGAGCCCGAAGCCCTGGGCGATCCGCGCCTGCACCTCATACATCTCGGCGCAATAGTCGGCGACGGGTTTTCCGGCCTTGTCCGCCGCGATCTCGGCGGGGGTGCCATGCTCGTCGGTGGCGCAAAGGAACAGGACTTCATGGCCGCGTCCCCGCAGATAGCGCGCGTAGAGGTCGGCGGGAAGCTGGGAGCCGACGAGATTGCCGAGGTGTTTGACGCCGTTGATGTAGGGGATTGCCGAAGTGATGAGGTGACGTGCCATGGAGGGTGCTCGTTTCATTGGGTGCTTCGGCGTCTTTAGCGGATGGGGCGCTGATGTTCTATAGGCTTTCGAATTTGGCTTTGCCAAATCCGATCCGTGGGGGAGCTCTGCTCCCCCACACCCCCTCGGGATATTTTCGGCAAGAAAAAGGCAGGGCCAGAAACCTTTGGAGGTATCGGTGAGGCGCGGCGGGAACTGGAAACCTTCATGTGTTGCGCGGGCTTCGCAAGTTATTTCGAAGCGGTCTCGTCGCGCTCGCGCGCCCGACCCAGGAGGCGTCCGATGGTGAAGGAGGTGCGCGGGGCGTAGACATAGGGTGTGCGCATCTCGGGTGCGGCGCGTTTGCGCATGCGGGCGAGGCCGAAGATCGCAAGGCCGGCGTGCCCGGCGGCGATCATGACGAAGAGGGCGGGCGGGCCGAACCCCTCCATCAGCCAGGAGGCGAACAGTGGCGCGGCGATAGCGCCGGTGGCGAACCAGAACATGAGCGCGGCCGAGAGTTCGACCCGCTCCTCGGAGCTGGCGAAGTCATGGGCGTGTGCCGCGGAGACGGAGTAGATCGGAAAGGTCGTCAGGCCGAAGATCGCGGCGTTGAGAAGGATGCCCGATGTGCTGAGATCCTGCAGGAGGGCGGTAGAGGCGCAACTGCCGATGGCGGCGATGGAGAGCCAGATCAGCACCCAGCGGCGATCGAACTTGTCGGCGATCCAGCCGATCGGATATTGTGCGATGGCGCCGCCGAGGACGAAGGCGGCGAGGAAGGTGGCGATCTGGCTGATTTCGAGGCCGACTTCCTGGCCGTAGACCGGCCCGACCATTCGGAAGCTGGCCGAGCTGAGCGCGGCGACGACCACGCCGACCGCGGCGAGCGGTGAGCGTGTCACGGCGAGCATGGGGCGCAGGCGCGGCGCCGAGGGTGTGGCAGGCTGACTGGCCTTGGTGAGCGTGAGGGGCAGCAGTGCCGCGCAGCAGAGCACCGCGAGGATGTTGTAGGACAGGTAGTGGGCCGGCTCGAGAAAGCCGATCAGAAGTTGGCTCGCCAGAGAGCCGCCCATGTCGACAACGCGGTAGACTCCCATGGTGCGCCCGCGCGTGGCGTTTGTCACCTTGGCCTGGAGCCAGGCTTCGATCACCGTGTAGCAGCCGGCGACGCAAAGCCCTTGCAGCACGCGCATCACGGCCCAGGCATAGGCGTCGATGTAGAGGTAGTGGCCGAGCAGGCCGATCGCCCCGAGCGCGGTGCAGGCCGCGAATGCGCGTGAGTGGCCGACCGAGCCCATGAGGCGCGGCGCCCACCAGCAGCCGATGAAGAAGCCGAGGAAATGCGCGGAGCCCAACATGCCGATCTGGGCCCTTGAAAAATCGAGCGCGAGGCCGGAGAGCGCGTCGAGCGGGCCGACGCCGCCGGTGGACAGTTGCAGGAGCAGGACCGACAGAAAGAGGGCGGCGAAGGAGATGAGCATGCGCATGATGGGCTCAGCATCGCAGGGCACCGGAGGCTTGCAAGCGGGTTTTCGACAGAAGCGTGTCGCAAACGTGGCTGGAGCAGTTGCGCTGCCTTCGGCATCGCTCCGTGCGCGCAAGGCGCGGCGCAAACCGGTCAGTCGTCGGGGCGGGTCAGCTCGAATTGCTCGCTCACGCGCGTATAGTCGCGGTAACCGAGGCGAGAGAGGGGAGTGAACGTCAGCGGGTCGAACTTGCCATCCACGAGGCAGTTGTCGCGCAGGTGTACGCCGGTGACTTCACCGATCGTGACGTAATTCGCGGCCCCCTTGACGCGGTGAATGTCCACCAGCCGGCATTCGAGAGAGGCGGGTGCGTCCGCGAGCCGGGGGCAGTCGATTGTGGTGCAGTCTTCAGCTGTCAGACCTGCGTGGTCGAACTCTGATGTGCCTGCGGGCAGCGTCTGGGACGTGGCGTTCATCGCGTCGGTCCGGGCGGCCTCGACAAGGTTTACGCAAAAGACGCCGCTTTCGCGGATATTGGCGAGCGTGTCTTTCGTTCCGTCACGGTCGTCCTTCGTTCCTGTGGATGCGAACATGATCTGCGGCGGGACATAGGCCGCGCCTGAAAAGAAGCTGTAGGGTGCAAGATTGTTCACACCCGCGCCCCCGCGGGTGGAAATCCAGGCGATGGGGCGCGGCACGATGAGCGCGTTGAATGGGTTGTGCGGCAGGCCATGGCCGTCCTCGGGGCGGAAAAACATGTTGCACCTCTTTGGTTTGCGCACGTGCATTGCGCCGTGCTAAAGCGCTTCGAATTGCCTTTGAGGCACGAAGACAATTCGAAGCGCGCGCTACACTCATGCGTCGCGTGCGTTTCGAAATCAACCTGCGAGGCAAGTTAATCTCGAAACGCTTCAGGCGCATGGCCAGCGCCAGGGAAATGGGTGAAGGTGATCAGGCTCAGCCAAGAGCGACCCGAAGAGGCATGGGAGGTGGAAACCCTCTTGGACCTGTGCTTCGCGCCCGGGCGAGAAGGGCTTTCGTCCTACCGCTTGCGCGAGGGCGTCCTCCCGGTGAGCGAACTTTGCCTCGTGGCGCGGGATGAATTCGGCGAAATTGGCGGGGCGATCCGCTACTGGCCGGTGCGCGTGGGCGGTGCAGATGTCCTGTTGCTCGGGCCGGTCGCGGTTCATCCGACGCGGCAGGGCGAGGGGATCGGCGGCATTCTCATCCGCGAGAGCCTGAAGATCGCTCGCAAGAAAGGCTGGGCGCGGGCGCTGTTGGTGGGGGATTCGCCCTATTACGCCCGCTTCGGCTTCAATCGGCTCACCGGCGTGACGATGCCGCCGCCGACGAACCCGGAGCGTGTGCTGGGCCGCGCGCTCGTGGAGGGCGGATGGGATGGCATTTCGGGCGATGTCACCCCGGCAGCTTGAAAAGCGGGCCGGCCGAGCCGATCTTTGTCACATGGACAAGAAAATCATGGAAGTGCTCGACGTGGCCATAGACGCCGAAGAGCTCGAGGCCGAGCTTGACGTGCTTGCCGCGCGCTATCGTCGCGCCGGCAGTCTCGTCATCGACTTGCTCAACCAGGTCGGAGGTCAGGCTGACGGGCTCCTCGAGCGGCTTCCGGCCAGGGTGCGCATTGGGCTGGAAGGGCAGACAGAGCGCGCGCTCGTGCTGGCCCTCGATACGGCCACATACTCGCGCGATCGTGTGCAGGGCGGGCCGAGCTGGATGACACGGGCGCTGACCACGGCCATGGGGGCGGCAGGCGGTTTCGGCGGTCTGCCGAGCGCGCTGGCCGAGCTGCCGGTGACCACGACGGTGCTCCTGCGCGCGATCCAGACGATTGCGGAGACGCATGGGTTCGACCCGCGCGAAGAGGCTGTGCGCTATGATTGTATCAATGTCTTCGCGGCCGCGGGGCCGCTTTCCCATGACGATGGCGCCGATCTTGCCTTCCTGAGCACTCGGGTCATGGTCACTGGTTCGACAATCAATGGCCTGATCGCGCGGATCGCGCCGCGGCTTTCCGTGGTTCTGGGCCAGAAGCTTGCCGCGCAGACCGTGCCGATCCTGGGCGCAGCAGCGGGTGCAGCCACGAATTACGCCTATACGAGCTATTACCAGGAAATGGCGCATGTCCAGTTCGGCCTGCGCCGCCTCGCGATCCGCGCCGATGTGCCGTTCGAGGAGCTCAAGGAAAGGCTCCGCCAGAAGCTCGAAAAGCCGAGGATCAAACGCGCTTGACGCAACGCAGGCCGTGCTGAAGCGTTTCGCGAAACGCCTGCGGCTGATGTCCCAGGTCAAGGGCTGATTTTTCCAGAAGCGGTTCATCTCCTTTTTCTTGCTGAAAATATCCATGCCCCGCGACTGACCCTCTTGGTTCGTTACCAGCCTGCGCAGAGCTCTGGAGCTTGCCCGGGGAGAGCGCGAGAGGGGCCGCGCCCCTCTCGCCCCTGTCGGATTTGCGCAGCAAATCCGAACCCCTGCAAATCCGAACCCCTGCAAAGCTGTCGGATTTGCGAAGCAAATTCGAAAACTTCAGGTCGCGAAACCCTCGGTGCGCAGGTATTCCATCACCTGGGGGCGCACAGACTGCTCGCCGCTTTCGGCCGCCTCGTCGATCACTTTCTTGAGTGCGCCCAGATCGACGCGCCGCAGGATGTTCTTGACCGGTCCGATGGAGGCGGGGCGCATCGAGAGCGTGCGCAGGCCGATGGCGGCGAAACAGATCGCTTCAACGGGTCGGCCCGCATCCTCGCCGCAGAAGCTCAGCGGGGTGCCGGACGCCTCGCACCGCTTCACGATCCCCTCGATGAAACGCAGGAAGCTGACGTTCAGGGTGTCATAGCGGCGGCGCACGCGTTCGTTCTCGCGGTCGGCGGCGAAGAAGAACTGCTTGAGATCATTGCCTCCGATGGACAGGAAATCGACCTCTTCGAAGAACTTGTCGGGGGCGAAGGCGAGAGAGGGTGTTTCCAGCATCGCGCCGATCTCGAGCTTCTCGGGGATCTCGTGGCCAAGCACATGCTCGCGGGCCAGCGCCTTGTCCATCTCGGCGCGGGCGGCGCGGTATTCCTCGAACTGCGCCACGAAGGGAAACATGACGGTGAGCGGGCGGCCCTTGGCTGCGCGCAGCAGCGCCTGGAGTTGCATCCGCATGATGCCGGGCTTGTCCAGGCCGACGCGGATCGCGCGCCAGCCGAGGGCCGGGTTCGGCTCGTCGTTCGGCTTCATGTAGGGCAGGACCTTGTCGGAGCCGATATCGAGCGTGCGAAAG
>JAWLEL010000140.1:0-6536 GCA_041686165.1 Lentibacter sp. | reverse complement strand
CTCGCCGGTGGTCATCCGGCGCACATGCACCAGGTCCCCGACTTCGAAATTGTCGAAGAAATCGCCCTTCAGCCAGGCGATGTCCTCGCGCGGAACGACGAAAGGTTCCCCTTCGCTCTCCTGCACATCCTCGACCCCGATGCGCAGGCGCTGCTCCTCCACCTCGAGGACGACAGCCGGATACCAGTGGCCATCCAGATCGATATCACGCGGCACCGACGAGTCTTCCAGCGCGGCGCGCCAGGCGGCCTCGCTGTCGAGTTTCTCGGCGGGAATGCTCTCGCCCGTTCCGCGCCAGCGCCCGATCCCGCGATCGTATTCTTCGAGCTGCTCTTGCAGCGCCGTGGCGGCAAGCGCCTGCAGGTCCGGCTCGATCGTCGCGCGCACGGTCATGCCGCCGGTGAAGAACTCGTCCTCCCCGAAGTCCTTCGAAAGCTGCCTGCGGATCTCGTCGGTGAAAAAGTCGCGCGGTGGAAGCGAGTTCTGGAACGGCTCGAAATCACCATTCTGGACCGAGCGGAGCGGCGCTTCGCGTTCGCTGCGATAGACCTCCTCCGGGATGTAGCCGTTCTCGTACATTTCCTCGAGCACGTAATTGCGCCGGCTCGTCACCCGCGCCTTGTTGCGGACCGGATGAAACCGGCTCGGTGACTTCGGCATCGCGGCCAGCATCGCCGCCTCGTGGGGGGCAAGCTCGCCAAGAGTCTTGTTGAAATAGGTCTGCGCCGCCGCCGTCACACCGAAGGAATTCTGCCCCAGGAAGATCTCGTTGAGATAAAGCTCGAGGATCTGCTCCTTGTCCAGTGTCTGTTCCAGCCGGGTGGCCAGTATGATTTCCTTGATCTTGCGCTCGATGCGCCGATCCGCGCTCAAAAGGAAGTTCTTGACCACCTGCTGCGTGATCGTCGAGGCACCGCGCAAGCCATCTCCGCGCGCCGCATCAAGCGCCGCCGAAGCGATCCCGCGCGTGTCATACCCGGGGTGCGTGTAGAAATTCTTGTCCTCGGCACTGATGAAGGCATGCTTGATCAGCTCGGGGATGTCCTCCGCCGACGTGAAGAGCCTCCGCTCCTTGGCGAACTCGTCGAGCATGCGCCCCTCGCCCGAGTATATCCGGCTGATCGTCGGTGGCTGGTATTGCGCAAGGCTCGCGTGGCTCGGCAGATCCCGGCCATAGATGTAGAATATCGCACCGATGGAAAGCGCCACGGCGATCAGGCCAAGCGTAACGAGGCTGAAGAGCCCGCCGATGAAGGAAAAGATGAATCTCAGCAACGTCTACCCCTGATGCCCGCCTGTGTCATGCCAGCCCGCCTCCTATACGCCCCAAGCCATCCAAGGTCAAAATCAACCCTTCGCGATCTTGGGCTGATATTCGCCCATCCGCCCGCGCTTCCCCGGCCCTACTGCCGGACAAGGCCGCCCAGGCTCTCGTCCTCGATCATCCAGGCCTGGATGCCGTCACGCAGGCCCTCGGCGAGCGTCCGGCGCCAGGCCGGGTCGGTGATGTTTTCAAAATCCCTGTCGCTCGACATGAAGCCGATCTCGAGCAGCACAGAGGGAATGTCGGCGGCCTTCAGAACGGAAAAGGCGGCCGATCTGTGCGGCCTGCGATTGACCGGCGCCCCGATGCTCTCGATCCCCCCGATCAAAGCCTTCGCCAGCCGCTCCGCGCGCGGCTGCGTCTCGCGGCGCGCAAGATCGAGCAGAACATCGGCGATCTCGTCATCCTGGCCGCTCAGGTCAATGCCGGCCAGCATGTCGGCCCTGTCATGGCGCTCCACGAGCAGGGCGCTCGCGGTGTCGGAGGCCTCCTCGGCCAGCGTGTGCACCGTGGCGCCATGGGCATGGCCTTCGCTCAGCGCATCGGCGTGAAGCGAGATGAACAGGTCGGCCCCGGCCTGATGCGCCATGGCCACACGCCGCTCGAGCGAGACGAAGACATCTGCTTCGCGCGTCAGCACGACATTGATCCCCTCGAGGCGTCGCAGCGCCTCGGCCAGCTCCCGCGCGAAGGTCAACACGAGCTCTTTCTCGATCACGCCCGCGCGCGCCGCGCCCGGATCGATCCCGCCATGCCCCGGGTCGAGCATGATCAGCACATCTCCTTCGCGGGCGGGCTTGCGTGTGATTGACGGCTCCGGCCAGTCGGCGGACCTCGGCGCGCCCGAGCGCGCCACGAACCGCGCCGGGTCGGTTTCAGCCAAGACCACGTCCAGCACGGCCGCGCCCGTCTCGGGATCGCGCGGCATCTCGGCGGATACGAGCTCCAGCGGCTCCTTCAGCGCCGCCACGAGCCGCGACCAGCCCGGCCGGAAGCCACCAAAATTCAAGGACTTGAAGGCCTCATGCCCCATGATCTGATCGGGAGTCAGCCCACGCCAGTCAACCTCGCGAAAGTCGATCACCAGACGTGGCGGCGCGGTCAGCGTGTAGATGCGATAGGGCACCGGCTGGCTCAGCCCGAGGCGCAGCATCACGTCATCGCCGCGCTGCGTCACAGCACTCTCGTTCACATCCACGCGCGCCAGCCCGCTCAAGTCCTGCTCGCTCGCAGACTGTGCCTGCACAGGGGCCACGCCCAGAAGGAGCGCAAATGCGACAAGGATTGACAGGAGCCTGCTCATGACCGCCTTCTTTTTGTTGATCATACCGCGAAATGCAGGGCGCCGAAAGCACAAGCTTGCCGAAACCTCACGGCCCGCCCTGGCCGAAATACCGCGCCAGCCGCCGCAACCCCTCCTCGATCTCTTCGCTCCCGCGCGCATAGGAAAGCCGCAGGGTCCTGTGGCCGCGGTGCGGGTCGAAATCGAGCCCCGGCGTAACGGCGACACCTGCCTTCTCGAGAATATCCGCCGCGAGCGCGCGGCTGTCATCGGTCATGTGGCTCACATCCACGTAGATGTAGAAGGCTCCGTCCGGCGGCGCGAAATCACTCAGCCCCATCTGCGGGAGCGCCTCCATCATGAGCGCGCGGTTGCGGGTATAGACAGCCAGGTTCGCTTCCAGCTCCGCGCTGCACTCCATCGCCGCCAGCGCGGCGACCTGGGAGGCGTGCGGCGCGCAGATGAACATGTTCTGCGCCAGCCGCTCGATGATCCGCACATGCGCCTCCGGCACGATCATCCAGCCGACGCGCCAGCCGGTCATCGAATAATACTTGGAGAAGGAGTTGATGACATAGCACTCCTGCGTGACCTCCAGAGCGGTTGCGCCGCGGCCCGAATACTCGATCCCCTGGTAGATCTCGTCGCTGATGAAGCTCGTGCCGGCCTCCGCGCAGGCCCCAACGAGCGCCGCCATGGCCTCTTTCGAGAGCATCGTTCCCGAGGGGTTCGCCGGGCTGGCCACGAGCAGCCCGTCAAGGGCGCGGCCCGCGATGTCTCCGGGCACCGGCTGGTAGCGGTTCTCCGGCGATGTCTCGATCCCCACCGGCTCCACGTCGAGCGCCCTGAGGATCTGCCGGTAGCTCGGATAGCCCGGCTCGCCGAGGCCGACGCGCGCACCCGCATCGAAAAGCGCCGTGAAGGCGAGGATGAAGGCACCCGAGGAGCCCGGCGTGACGATGACACGCCGGGGATCGAGGTCCAGCCCGTGCTTTTCGCCGTAATGTGCCGCGATCCGCGCGCGCAGTTCCGGCAGCCCGAGTGCCACGGAATAGCCCAGCGGATCGGTCTGCATCTTCGCCGCAAGCGCCTCGCGCGCCCCCTCGGGCGCGGCGGTCCCGGGCTGGCCCACTTCCATGTGCACGACGCTGCGCCCCGCGTCCTCGGCCTGCCGCGCCGCTTCCATCACGTCCATCACAATGAAGGGATCGACGTCTCCACGGGTTGAGTTTCGCATCGGTTTGTTCCTACTGTCTGTCCTGACCCTTCAAGGAGCAGGCCCGCCGTGCGAATGCAACCCTTCTTGCGCATCATGATGCTCGCCAGCCTCGCGCTGCTGATCGCGGCGCAGGCCAGGGCCGTCTCGCTCCTGCGCGATCCCGACATCGAACACGCGCTCTCGCGCCTCGCCGAGCCCGTTCTGGACGCCGCCGGCCTGCCGGCCTCGCGCATCCGCATTCTCGTGGTGGACGATTCGAGCCTCAACGCCTTCATCATCGACCGCGATCACATCTTCATTCACGAAGGGCTGCTGCTGCGGCTCAAGACGCCCGAGGAACTGCAAGCCGTGATCGCCCATGAAGCCGCTCACATGACCAACGGCCATCTCGCCCGCCGCCCCGTGAACGCCCGCGCGGCAAAGACCGTCGCGGGCTTCGGCATGGCCCTCGCCGCCGCCGTCGCCGCCAGCGGCGAAAGCTCCGCCGGCGCCGCCCTCGGGCTCGGCATCCAGAGCTCCGCGCAGCGCGCCTTCTTCGGCCATACCCGCGCCGAGGAGGCCTCCGCCGACCGCTCGGCCATCCGCACCCTCGCTCGCGCCAAGATCGACCCGATGGGCGCGGTCCGCCTGATGGAGCTTTTCTCCGGTCAGGAGATGCTCTCCTCGCGGCGGCAAGACCCCTATGCGCGCACCCACCCGCTCTCGCGCGACCGGCTGCGCGCCATGGAAGCCGCCGCTGTCCCCTACAAGGGCCGCTTCACGACCGACTCAAACAGCCGCTACTGGTTCGCCCGGGCGCAAGGCAAGCTCTCGGCGTTCACCCGCGCGCCCAAGTGGACGCTGCGCCGCGCAGGCGAGAGCGGCTACGATGACATTGCCGCCATGCGCAAAGCCATCGCCTGGCACCGATCGGGACATGGCGACAAGGCCGTCTCCACGTTGCAAAGCCTCCTCAAGGCGCGCCCGAAAGACCCTTTCCTGCGCGAGTTGCTGGGCCAGGTGCTGCTGGAGCGACAGGAATACGGGGCCGCTGTCTCGGCCTACAAGAGTGCCGTCGACCACGCCCCGCGCAACGCGCTCATCCTCGGACAGTATGGTCATGCCCTTCTGGTCTCGGGCAACCCGAAAGCCGCCCTGCCCCAGCTTGAACGCTCGCTCCAGCGCGACCGGCGCGATGCCCGAGTCCTGCGCGATCTCGGCGGTGCCTATGCGCGGCTCGGCAATCGCGGCATGGCCTCGCTGATGACAGCCGAGCGCTACGCCCTGCAAGGGCGCATGAAGGACGCAGGCATCCAGGCGAAACGCGCCTCGGCCACGCTCAAACGCGGATCACCCGGTTGGCAACGCGCGCAAGATGTGCTCTTAGCGGCGGACGCGGACCAAAGCTCACGGAGAAAGAAATGAAAAGACACCTCGCAGCCCTGCTCATCGCCTGCACGGCCTGGGCAGCACCGGCCTCGGCCCTCGATCTGACATCCATGAGCGAGGCCGAACGCGCCGCGTTCCGCGAGGAGGTCAGGGCCTATCTGCTCGACAACCCCGAGATCATCATGGAAGCCGTCAGCGTGCTTGAAGAGCGCCAGGCCGCCCAGCAGGTTGAACAGGATTCCGACTTGGTGAAGGCCAATTCCGCCGATCTTTTCGAAGACGAAAACTCCTGGTCGGGCGGCAACCCGGATGGCGATGTCACCATGGTCGAATTTATCGACTACCGCTGCAGCTATTGCCGCCAGGCGCATGACGAAGTCGCCGAACTGATCACCTCCGATGGGGATATCCGCTTCATCGTCAAGGAGTTTCCAATCCTCGGTGAAGCCTCGGTCATCTCCTCGCAATTTGCCATCGCCACGAGGCTGGTCGAGGGCGACGCGGCCTACAAGAAGGTCTCGGATGCGCTCATCAAGCTCAAATCCGAGCCCGAAGAGCCCGTTCTCCAGGCGTTGGCCGATAGCCTCGGCCTCGATGGTCCGGCAATCCTCGAGAAGATGGATAGCCCCGAAGTGAATGATATCATTTCCGAAAATCGCGCTCTTGGGCAGCGGTTGAGCATCTCGGGCACCCCGACTTTCGTCATGGATGACATGGTGCTGCGTGGCTACATGCCGCTTGCGCAGATGCAGGGAATCGTCGGGCAGCTCCGCGCGGAATGATCTTGCGAACAGCCGCTCTGGTCGCCCTTCTCACGGGGGCGGCCAGCGCCGAGACGGACTTTCGCGCGCTGACTCCCGACGAACGCGCCGCCTTGCGCGCCGAGCTGCGTGCCGTCCTTCTGGCATACCCCGAAATCATCGAGAGGGCGCAAGCCCCGACGCCCTACGCAGCCGAGATCGCCGAAGACAGGGCCATAATCGCGCGGCACGCCGAGGCACTCTTCGGCGCGCATGACTTCGCCTTTATCGGATCGCAAGACCACGCCGAGGCGCTCGAAGAGCTCGAGGCCCTCAGCGCCGCCCATGGGCTGAGCTTCGCGCGGCACAGGCCCGGCGATCTGCCGGAGCTTTCCGCGGCGCTCGACCTGGCCGAGCCGCCCTTTTACATCTTCGAGACCGTGGTCTACCGCGGCGCCATGCCCGCCGTCGTGCTGGAGCGGGAGCTTTCCCGGATGGTCGGCGCGGACTGATACCGCGCCTGCGTTCACTCCGCCGCGGCAGCCGCCTCGCGCGCCTCTTGCGCCTCGATCTCGGCGGCGCGCTTTTCCACCAGGTCCACGA
>JAWLEL010000139.1:0-6542 GCA_041686165.1 Lentibacter sp. | reverse complement strand
CAGGCGCTTTCGCCCCGCCGTCGAGCTCGATCAGCGTCAGGGCATCGAGCAGCATGTCATACTGGCCGTGGATGTCGCCGATCGCGTAGATTCTCTCGTCCATGGGAGTTAGCTATGGCGTAGCTTCGCCAAGGACAATGCACACTTGATATTTTTTAGGGGGTTTTCAAATTCGATTTTTGGAATATATGAGAAGAGATTGCGAAAAGGACACCCCATGCGAAACGCTGCTCAAGGTAAGATTTCCCGGTATTTCCCGATCTTCACCTGGTCGAAAGACTATTCCCGCGAGACCCTGACAAGCGATCTCGTCGCGGCGGTGATCGTCACGATCATGCTGATTCCCCAGTCACTCGCCTATGCGCTGCTGGCGGGGCTGCCGGCCGAGATGGGCCTTTACGCGTCGATCCTGCCGCTGGTGGCCTACGCGATCTTCGGGACAAGCCGTGTGCTCGCCGTCGGGCCTGTTGCCGTCGTCTCGCTCATGACCGCCGCCGCCATCGGTCAGCTCGGGCTCGAGACACCCGCCGAATACGCGCTCGCCGCTGTCACGCTCGCCTTCCTCTCAGGCGGCATGCTCACGCTCATGGGCCTCTTGCGGCTCGGCTTTCTCGCCAACTTCCTGAGCCATCCCGTGATCGCCGGCTTCATCACCGCTTCGGGCATCCTGATCGCGCTCAGCCAGCTCAAGCATATTCTGGGCATCTCCGCCCATGGCCACACGCTGCCTGCTCTGCTGTCCAGCCTGGTCACGCACCTGGCGGACATCAGCGTGGCGACGCTCATCATCGGTGTAGTGAGCCTCTCTTTTCTCTTCTGGGTCCGCAAGGGCCTGAAGCCTCTTCTTGCGCGGATGGGCCTTGGCCCACGCATGGCCGACCTGCTGGCAAAGGCCGGCCCCGTCGCCGCTGTCGCCGTGACGACGCTTGCGACATGGGCCCTCGCGCTCGATGAGCGCGGCGTGGCCATCGTGGGCGCGGTGCCGCAGGGCTTGCCGCCGCTCACGGCACCCTCCTTCGACTGGGCCCTATGGCGCGACCTCGCGCTCGCCGCCCTGCTCATCTCGATCATCGGCTTCGTGGAATCCGTCTCCGTCGCCCAGACCCTCGCCGCCAAGCGCCGCCAGCGGATCGACCCCGACCAGGAGCTGATCGGCCTCGGCACCTCCAACATCGCCGCCGCCGTCTCGGGCGGTTACCCCGTCACGGGCGGTTTCGCGCGCTCCGTCGTGAACTTCGACGCGGGGGCCGAGACACCTGCAGCGGGCCTGTTCACCGCCGCCGGCATTCTCCTCGCCGCGCTTCTGCTCACGCCGCTGCTCTTCTTCCTGCCCAAGGCCGTGCTCGCCGCGACGATCATCGTCGCGGTGCTCAGCCTCGTCGATTTCAGCATCCTGCGGCGCGCCTGGGGCTACTCGAAGGTCGATTTCGCCGCTGTCACGGTGACAATCCTGCTCACACTCGGCTTTGGCGTCGAAGTCGGCGTCGCCTCAGGCCTGTTGCTGTCCATCGGACTGCACCTTTACAAGACATCCAAACCCCATGTCGCCGAGGTCGGCCTCGTGCCGGGGACGCAGCACTTCCGCAACATCCTGCGCCACGACGTGGAAACCCATGACCATCTCGTCACCCTGCGCGTGGATGAAAGCCTCTACTTCGCCAATGCGCGCTTCCTGGAAGACTATGTCAGCACGCGCGTCGTCTGTGACGAGCCGCTCTCGGATGTGGTCCTGATGTTCTCGGCCGTCAACGAGGTCGACCTGTCGGCCCTCGAAAGCCTCGAAGCGCTGAACCTGAAGCTGAAAGACATGGGCATCAGGCTGCACCTGTCGGAGGTCAAGGGCCCCGTCATGGACCGCCTCAAGCGCTCCGGCTTCCTCGCCCATCTCTCGGGCGAGGTCTTCCTGTCGCAATACGACGCCTGGGATGCGCTCAAGGCCTGACAGGCAACGCATTTCGCGGAATGCACTGACCGGCTCCGAGCGCTTCCGTCCACTCGGTGGTCGCCCGGAGCTGGCTGATGGGATTTGTCTTGACTCCGAAAAGCGCGCATTCATTATCAACCTCAGGCAAATAATTATCGGCCTACCTTCAATAAAACTAAAAAATGGGAGAATTTCATGACCGAAACCTGGTCTTTTTCCTTGAAGCCAGCCGCGGCCATTCTCGGCGTGGTGTTCATGGCCGGATGCGAAGATCCGGCTCAACCGCTCAAGTCGGGGCCGGAGGCCTCGGCAGCGCAGCTTGTCGTTGACACCAACCTGTTCACGAATGACGTGAGGATCAAGGCCGTGCACCTGGGCAAATGCGGCACACGCACGCCAGACCGCCTGTCGCGCGGAGAGGTCATTTCCCCCGGCCAGTCCCGGAGCTTTGCCGTCGATGCAGGCTGCTACAATATCCTGCTGGAAGGCCGGGAAGTCGGAAGCCTCAATCCCATGAATGTCTGGCTCTATTCGAAGGAGGTCGAAGTCGCGCCGGGCGAAGTGCTCCGCGTGCCTTCCTAGCGCCGGTTGCAGCCTGTCCCATCCCGGCAGGCAACATCCTTTGCAAGACCGGCGCCGAATTTCAGGCGTGATACAAACAAGGCCCGCCATGACAGCGGGCCTTTTCCTGTTGAGGTCGCAGAAAAGTTCACTTCACGTCGAACTCAAGCGGCTTGATCTGCTGGAACAGGCCAGTCTCGCGCAGCTTGTCCAGAACGGCCTGCTCGGGCTGCGCATCGAGGTAAAGCAGCGCGATCGCCTCACCGCCTGATGAGGCACGGCCCAGCGTGAAGTTCGCGATGTTCACGCCGCTGCCGCCCATCGTGTTGCCCAGCGCCCCGATGATCCCGGGCTCGTCCTTGTTGGTGGTATAGAGCATGTGGCGGCCCACCTCGGCGTCGATGTTGATGCCCTTGATCTGGATGAAGCGCGGCTTGCCGTCGGAGAAGACCGTCCCGCCGATGGACCGCTCGCGCTTGTCGGTGACGACCGTGACCTTGATGTAGCCCTCGAAGGCGCCCGACTTTTCCTGGCTCGTCGTCGAGATCTTCACACCGCGCTGCTTGGCCACGACCGGCGCGCTCACCATGTTCACATCCGGGTTCACGCTCTTCATGATCCCGGCGATGACAGAGCAATTGAGGGCCTCGAGGTTCATCTGCTCCGCGACACCGTCATAGAGGATGTTGATCGCCTTGATCGGCTCGTCGGTGAGCTGCCCGATGAAACTGCCCAGGTGACCGGCCAGGTTGATCCAAGGCCCCATGACCCTGGCCTCTTCGGCCGTCACGCTGGGCATGTTGAGCGCGTTCTCGACAGCGCCGGTCAGCAGGTAGTTCGACATCTGCTCGGCCACTTGCAGCGCCACGTTTTCCTGCGCTTCGCTCGTTGCGGCGCCCAAGTGAGGCGTGCAGACCACATTGGGCAAGCCGAAGAGCGGGTTCTCCGTGGCGGGTTCCTCGGCGAAGACGTCGAAACCGGCGCCCGCGACATGGCCGGATTTGAGCGCATCGGCCAGCGCCTCCTCGTCGACGAGACCACCGCGCGCACAGTTGATGATGCGCACGCCCTTCTTGGTCTTCGCGATGTTCTCGCGGCTGAGGATGTTCTTCGTCGCATCGGTGAAGGGCACATGCAGCGTGATGAAATCCGCCCGCGCCAAAAGGTCGTCCAGCTCGACCTTCTCGACACCCATCTTGTCGGCCTTCTCCTCCGACAGGAACGGATCATAGGCGATGACCTTCATCTTCAGGCCGCGCGCACGGTCACAGACGATGCCGCCGATATTGCCCGCGCCGATGACGCCGAGCGTCTTGCCGGTCAGCTCGCTGCCCATGAACTTCGATTTTTCCCACTTTCCGGCCTGCGTCGAAGCGCTGGCCTCGGGGATCTGGCGCGCCACGGCGAACATCATCGCGATGGCGTGCTCCGCCGTCGTGATCATGTTGCCAAAGGGCGTGTTCATCACGATCACGCCCTTCTGGCTGGCTGCGTCCTTGTCGATGTTGTCGGTGCCGATGCCCGCACGCGCGATCACCTTGAGTTTGTCCGCCTTCTCGAGAATCTTCGGCGTCACTTTCGTCGCGGAGCGGATCGCAAGACCGTCATAGTCGCCGATCACCTCGGCGAGCTTGTCCTTGTCCTTGCCCAGCTCGGGCTGGAAATCGACCTCGATGCCGCGATCACGGAAGATCTGGACGGCGGTTTCACTGAGCTTGTCGGAGACGAGTACCTTGGGAGCCATGTTCCTGGTCCTTTTCAATTGAAGAATATCGGGTCCGGGCGCGCCGGAATTTTTCGAAAATTCCGGTCCGTTTTCTTCGAAAGAAAACGGCTCCGCCCGGATTGTTACGCTTGTGCCGCGATCTCGGCCTCGAAGGCCCAGTCGAGCCATGGCAGCATCGCCGCGATGTCGTCGGTCTCGACCGTCCCGCCGCACCAGATGCGCAGGCCCGCCGGCGCGTCGCGGTAAGCGCCCACGTCCAGCGCCACGCCCTCGGTTTCGAGGCGCTTCTGCACGGCCTTGGCGAAAACCGCCGGGTCCTTGATCCGGTCATCCGTGAACTTGAGACAGACCGAGGTGTTCGACCGGGTCGCAGGATCGCTCGCGAGATTGTCGATCCAGTCCCGGCTCTCGCAGAAATCCCAGATCGCCTGCGCATTGGCATCGGCCCGCGCAATCAGCCCCTTGAGGCCACCCACGGAGCGCGCCCAGTCCAGCGCGACAAGATAATCCTCGACCGCAAGCATCGACGGCGTGTTGATCGTCGCGCCCTCGAAGACGCCCTCGATGAGCTTGCCGCCCTTCGTGAGGCGGAAGATCTTGGGCAGCGGCCAGTCCGGCGTGTAGCTTTCCAACCGCTCAACGGCCCGCGGGCTCAGGATCAGCATCCCGTGCGCCGCTTCCCCGCCCAGCACCTTCTGCCAGGAGAAGGTCGTCACATCGAGCTTGTCCCATGGCAGGTCCATGGCGAAGGCGGCAGAGGTCGCATCGCAAATCGTCAGCCCTTCGCGGTCTGCCGGGATCGCATCGCCCGAGGGCATGCGCACGCCTGATGTCGTGCCGTTCCATGTGAAGACGACATCGGTGTCGTAATCCACGTTCCCCATGTCGACGATCTCGCCGTAATCGGCGGTCTTGACTTCCGCGTCGAGCTTGAGCTGCTTGACCACATCGGTCACCCAGCCCGCGCCGAAGCTCTCCCAGGCAACCATGGTGCATTTGCGCGCGCCCAGCAGGTTCCACATCGCCATTTCAACAGCGCCGGTGTCCGAGGCCGGCACGATGCCGATCTTGTAGTCGGCAGGCACGCCGAGGAGATCACGCGTCTCTTCGATCGCCGCCTTGAGCTTGCCCTTGCCGACTGCCGCGCGATGCGACCGGCCGAGGGCCGCGCCTGACAGCTTCTCAAGGTCGAATGTGGGGGGTTTGGCACAGGGGCCGGAGGAGAAACGCGGGTTCGCCGGGACGGCGACAGGTTTCGTGTCCGGCCGCGTTGCCGGGTGTTCAATAGCCATTTCTGCTACCCTTCCAGATAAGCGCCCCTCGTTGGGGAGGGGTGTCCCACGGATTGAGCTACAGCGCGGAGTCCCCTTTCGCAAGTGCAGAAATGTCGCTATCACGCCGCTCGACTGCCAAAAAGCGACACACTGGTTCACCATCGGAAACTTCTCACATGCATACCGCCACACTTCTCACGTCTCCAAGCGCGCCAACCCTGGAGCCCGCCCTCGTCGAGTCCCTGCGCAATGCCTGGGGCGGCGGCGACGCGCGCTGGCTGGCCCCGTCGGAGGCGGCGGAGTTCGATCTGCCGCAGGTGCCGGGCAATCTCTGGGATGTGTGGGAAGAGCTGCAAGCCGTCGGCGTCGATCTCGTGGTCCAGCCTGCCGAGGGGCGGCGCAAGAAGATGCTGCTGGCAGACATGGACAGCACGATGATCGAGCAGGAATGCATCGACGAGCTGGCCGAGGAGGCGGGCGTCGGCGCGCATGTGAAGACGATCACCGCCCGCGCCATGAACGGCGAGCTTGATTTCGAAGGCGCGCTGACAGAGCGCGTGGCGCTGCTGCGTGACCTGCCCGAAGCCGTCATCGGCAAGGTTCTGGACGAGCGCATCTCCTTCATGCCCGGTGGCAAGGCGCTGGTCAGGACGATGAAAGCGAACGGCGCGCATGCCGCGCTCGTTTCCGGCGGCTTCACGGCCTTCACGGGCCGTGTCGCCGAAACTCTGGGCTTCGATGAGAACCGCGCCAACACGCTGTTGGCCGAGGGCGGCGCGCTCACCGGCAAGGTCGCCCTGCCCATTCTCGGGCGCGACGCCAAGGTGCAGGCTCTGGAAGAAATATCCGCGCGGCTCGGCATCTCTGAGCAGGAGGTTATCGCCGTGGGCGACGGGGCCAATGATCTCGGGATGCTCGCGCGCGCGGGCGCGGGCGTGGCGCTTCACGCCAAGCCGAGTGTCGCGGCTGAATGCGATATCCGCGTCAACCACGGTGACCTGACGGCGCTTCTCTACCTGCAAGGCTATGCCCGCAGCGAGTTTGCCGAGGGCTGACG
>JAWLEL010000138.1:0-6558 GCA_041686165.1 Lentibacter sp. | reverse complement strand
CGAAGCCGGAGCTGTCGCCGACCGCATCCATCGGCTCGGCCCACAGGAACTCGGCCCCGCGCTCATGCCCCGATTGCCAATACCAGGCGGCCCCCGCCACAAGCGCCGCGCCCAAAGCGATCCGCCAAAAACCTGCCGCACAGCTTTTGGAGACGCGCGGTGCGCGGCTTGAGCGGAGCGCGCGCCTCGCCTTTATCTGATCTCTCAGGTCAAAGGCGAGACGCTTCAGCGCGACTGCAAAACGCCAACGCATTGATTGGGCAGATCGGCCAGCGTGTATTCACGGCGCGGCTTGGGTTTGGGGGCATTGGGGTCGGGCGGCGGCGGATTGAGGATATTGTTCACCCAGCTCTGCGCATCCTGGCATCCATCTCCCGGTGGCGGCGGAGACTGGTTCTCGCAGCCGCGCAGACCCTTCGGGCAGTTCAGGCGCACATGGAAATGGTAGTGATGGCCCCACCACGGCCTGATCTTGCGCAGCCAGCTTCGGTCGCCCGTCTCCGCGTCGCACATCTTCGCCTTGGCACCGGGAAAGACGAATATCCGCGCCACACGAGGGTCTTTCGCGGCGGCTTTCATCACCTCCATGTGCTGGCGTGTCCAGTTGCCGTTGGTATAGGCGCCACTCGCGCGGCGCAGAGAGATCGACGAAAGGCTTTCGCGCTCCGCCTCGCTCAGGTTCAGCCGCTTGGGCGGAAGCATCCAGATATCGGCATCCAGCCCGCTCTGGTGAGAGCGATGCCCCGAAAGCATCGGACCGCCTCGCGGCTGGCTCAGATCGCCGATGTAGATCCCTTCCCATCCGGGCTGCTGCGCGGCCTTGCGCGAAAGTTCCTGCAAGAAGTCGATCAGCTCCGGGTGGCCCCAGTTGCGGTTGCGTGAAAGGCGCATCGCCTGCCATGTCGGCCCCGTCTCCGCAAGCTCCACACCGCCCGCCAGACAGCCCTTGGAATAGCTCCCATAGGCGGCCGACGCTTGCTGCGAGGCAAAGGACTTGCCCCCGAAGAGCTGCTTGGCGAGTTTTCCTTCCATCGCGGCGGGGATCGCCAGATTGCGGGTCGAAACGGTCTCGCGTTCGCCACTGTCGTCTCCGCAAGCCGTCAGGAGCGCGGCACAACAAAGAATCATCAACTTCTTCATGTTCAGCTCCTGTCACCTTCCGGTTTGACCCATCGTAGCAAAACGAGCCCGATAAGGAAAAGGCCGATGACAGGCGAGATCCCCAGCCGCGCGCTTCCCGTCATGTCCGTGGCCAACCCGATCGAGGCAGGCGCAAGAAACGCTGTCGCCCGCCCGACGAGGCCGTAAAGGCCGAAGCTTTCTGTCGGTGCCTCGGGCTTGGCATGGCGGACCATCAGCGTGCGAGAAGCCGCCTGCAAGACCCCGCCCAGGCCGCCAATAAGAGCACCGCAGATGTAGAACACGATGTCGGGCAAGGCCGATCCCTCTTCCAGCGGCAGCCCGAAGAACATCTCGCGCGACATGGATATGACGGTGAAGCACACCCCGATCAGGATCCAGATCGCGGCGATGATGACAGGCTTGGGCCCAAAGCGGCCGTCGAGCTTCCCGCCAAGCCAGCTGAAGAGCGCCGCGGCCATCGCGCCCACGATCCCGAAAACACCCACTTGGGTGACTTCCCAATTGAGCACGAGCGTCGCGTAGACACCGCCGAAGGCATAAAGCCCGTTGAGCGCATCGCGGTAGAACATCGAGGAGCCGAGATAGGCCGCCAGCGAGATGTTGTGCTTGAGGCTGGCGAGCGAGGCCTTGAGCGAGGCCAGCGCTGCGCTCATGCTTGCCTTGCGTGGCTCGGGCAGCTTGTCGTCGCGCACCCAGAGGAAATAAGGCACCATGAAAACGATGAACCAGAGCGCCGTAAAAGGCCCGACAAAGCGCGTTCCCTCCCGGGCCTCGGCATCAAGGCCAAAGGCAGGATCCAGCCCGAGCAGGGTCTTGCCACTGCCTTGCTCGGCGAAGAAAAGCAGCATGATGATGAGCGAAACCAGCCCACCGATATAGCCAAGCGCGAAGCCCGATCCCGAAAGCTCGCCTGTTTCCTTCTCGCTTTGCAGGCTTGGAAGCTGCGAGTTGGTGAAAATGAGCGCCCATTCCGCCCCGATGAACCCGATGCCGAAGGCCACCAGCCCAAGCCAGAGGTTGGATGCGTCCGGCAGCATGAACCAGATGCCCGCAGCGCCCACGACATAGAGAACCGAAAAGCCGAGAATCCACGGTATGCGCTTGCCGGAGCTGTCCGCGAGCGCCCCGAGAAACGGCGCGCCCACGCCGATGATCAGGCCTATGATCGCCGTTGCCGAGGCCCAGAGCGTCTGCGCCTGAGCGTCGGCCGTCATCTCGTCCAGTCCCTCGCCCATGAAGTGGCGCGTCGCCACGCTGGCGAAGAACGGCCCGAAGATGAATGTCACGAGAAGCGTATGATACGGCTGGCTCGCCCAGTCGAAGAACCACCAGCCCCAAATGCGCCGCCGTGCCGAGATGAATCCTTCACGCGCCATGCCCGCCCCCTCTCTTTTGCATCATCTAGACACGGGCTGCGCTCCGGCGCAACAGATTGCGCGATGCGTGTCTTGCCCTGCCTCGATGGGAGCCTTAACTAGGAAAGATGACAGCAAACTGACAGGCAGGCCCATGGTTATAATCGATACGCTTCTCAACGTCGCATTCTCGCTTCTTCTGGTGCATGTGATCCTGAGCTGGCTCATCAATTTCCAGGTGCTCAACCTCGGCCAGCCGTTCGTCTATCAACTCTGGACAGGCCTGAACAAGCTTTTCGAGCCGGTCTTCCAGCCCATCCGGCGCATTCTGCCCGACACGCATCCGCTCGATCTCGCCCCGCTCGTCGTCTTCATCATCATCATCATCCTGCGCGACCTGATCTGACTTGCCCCCTTGCCCGGCCTGTGGGAAACAAGGGCCGAGCAGCAAGCAAATCCGGGGCAAGGAAGACGGGGCATGACAACGCCGCAGGCGCTATTGAAATCGGTGTTCGGCTTCGATGGCTTCCGCGCGGGGCAGGAAGAGATCGTCAGCGCCATGTGCGCGGGCGAGAACGTCCTCGCCATCATGCCGACAGGCGGGGGCAAGTCGCTGTGCTATCAGCTTCCCGCCCTCATGGGCGACGGTCTGACCCTCGTCATCTCACCGCTCATCGCCCTCATGCGCGATCAGGTTGCCGCCATGCGCGAGGCGGGCGTCGCGGCCCATGCGATCACCTCGGCCAATACGCCCGAGGAGAACGAGGCGATCATGGCCGAGGCGCGCTCCGGCGCGCTCCGGCTACTCTATCTCGCGCCCGAACGGCTCTCCAGCACGGTCACCCGCAGCTTGCTTCGCGATGCCAGGGTGGCACGGATCGCCGTCGACGAGGCCCATTGCGTGAGCCAGTGGGGCCACGACTTCCGCCCCGATTATCTCGCAATCGGCGAGCTTCAGCGCTGGCTCGGCGCGCCGCTCGCCGCCTTCACGGCCACGGCCGATCAGGAAACTCGCGAGGAGATCGTGGCGCGCCTCTTCGGCGGCCAGGCCCCACGCAGCTTCCTGCATGGATTCGACCGGCCCAACATTCACCTTTCCTTTGCCCCGAAGAACAAGCCGCGCGAGCAGATCCTGTCCTATGCCGCCGCCCGCCGCGGCCAGTGCGGCATCGTCTATTGCGCGACACGCGCGAAGACGGAAGGGCTGGCCGCCGCGCTCCGCGAGGCGGGCCACAACGCCTGCCACTATCACGGCGCGATGGACCCTGACGAGCGCCGCGGCGTCGAGCACCGCTTCAACACCGAGGATGCGCTCATCGTCGTCGCCACGATCGCCTTCGGCATGGGGGTCGACAAGCCGGACATCCGCTGGGTTGCCCATGCGGACCTGCCCAAATCGGTGGAAGGCTACTACCAGGAGATCGGCCGCGCTGGCCGTGACGGGGCCCGCGCCGAGGCCTATACGCTCTATGGCCCCGAGGACATTCGCCTGCGGCGCGCGCAGATCGACGAGAGCCTCGCACCGCCCGAGCGCCGCGAGGCCGACCACGGGAGGCTCAACGCCCTGCTGGGGCTGGCCGAGGCCAAGGGCTGCCGCCGTCAACTTCTCCTGGCCTATTTCGGCGAGGATGCCGCGCCCTGCGGCCATTGCGACCTGTGCGAAAAGCCCCCCGATGTCTTTGACGCCACAGAGCCCGCGCGCATGGCGCTCTCGGCCGTGTTGCGCAGCGAGCAGCGCTTCGGCGCGGGCCAGATCGTTGACATTCTGCGCGGCACGAAGACCGACAAGATCGTTCAGTTCGGACATGACGCACTGCCCACCTTCGGCATCGGCAAGGACCGCAGCCGGGGGGAGTGGCAGGCCATTCTGCGCCAGCTGATGGGCCACGATCTCATTCGCCCGGATGCCCGGGCCCATGGCGCGCTGAAGGTCACGCCCAAGGCGCACCCGCTCCTGCGCGGCGAAGACAGCCTCGAACTCAGGCGCGATCTGATGAGCGCGCCCGCACGCGGCCCGCGCGTCAAGACACTCGTCCCGGACGAGGACGCTCCGCTCTTCTCGGCACTCAAGGCCAAGCGACGCGCCTTGGCCGAGGCCGCCAACGTGCCCCCCTACGTGGTATTCAATGATCGCACGCTGATCGAGATGGCCCGCCAGCGCCCGACGACGCTGGACGCCTTCGCGCTCATTTCCGGCGTCGGACAGACGAAGCTCGAACGCTACGGCGACGCTTTTCTCGAAGTGATCGCCGGAGAAGCCCCGCAGGACCACCCGTCACGCCGCAAGCTGGCGGGCAAAGCCTCGGGCGGCCTGTTCGACCGCCTCGAGGGCGCGCAAGCCACGCTCACCCGCGGGGCATGCGGCACGCAAAAGCCGCTCAGCTGCTCGAATTCTCAGCTGGCCAAGCTTGCAACCACCCGCCCCGCATCCCTAGATGCAATAGAAAGGCTGATCGGCGACCGTCGCGCCGAACGCTTCGGCGATGCCTTTTTGAGTGTGATTCAAGAGGAAATATAGCCCATGCTTGTCGTGATATCACCCGCCAAACGCCTCAAGGAAGACGCGCAAAGCCCCCTGCCCGTTACCGAGCCGGTCTTCCAGCCCAGCGCCGAAGAGCTGGCCGCGAAGGCCTCGGAGCTCACGGCAGGCGAGCTCGGAAAACTCATGAAGCTGAGCGACAGCCTTGCCCAGCTCAACCACGAGCGTTTCGCAGGTTGGGAAACCCTCGAGCCGGCCCCCGCCGCGCTCATGTTCGATGGCGACACCTATGCAGGGCTCGAAGCGGCCAGCCTCGACGAGGATGCCCTGCGCTATGCCTCGGGGCACTTGCGCATCCTCTCGGGGCTCTACGGGCTGCTGCGCCCGCTCGACGAGATCAAGCCCTACCGGCTCGAAATGGGCACACGGTTCAAAACCGAAAAGGGCAAGAATCTCTATGAGTACTGGGGCAGCGCTATCGCCGAGCAACTCAATGAGGAGGCCGCCGCAGCCGGGTCGGACACCCTCGTCAACTGCGCCAGCCAGGAGTATTTCGGCGCGGTCGATCCGGACGCGCTCAAGCTGCGCGTGATCACGCCGGTGTTCTACGAGATGAAGAACGGCAGCCCCAAGATCGTCTCTTTCTACGCCAAGAAGGCCCGCGGCGCCATGGCGCGCTATATCGTCGAGAACCGCCTTACGGATGACGCGGCGCTCGAAGCCTTCGATACCGGCGGCTATGCCTATTCCGCGGAGCTTTCCACGGAAGACGCCCCCGCCTTCGTCCGCGAAGGCTAGGGCCGGGCGATCTGGGCTGGGATGGCTGGCCCTAAAGCGTCCCGCCTTTAACCCGAGACATCAGGCAAAGGCGGGGGGCGTGCATCAATCAAGCCTTGCACTGCGCTCCGCCAAAAGCCGTGTTTCAGGTTCGTGGCGGAACGCTTTGGTCAGCCGCTACAGGCCGCGCGCAATCCGGCCGGTTCTGTCCGATCGCGGCAAAAATCTCCGCTTTCCTGACCGGCTTGGTGAGATACCGATCAATCCCCGCCGCGAGGATATCCTCTTCGTCTCCGCCCACTGTATGGGCCGTCAGCGCGTAGATCGGGACATGGGCTTCGCACCCTTCCTCGCGCTTGCGAATCTGGCGCGTCGCTTCCTTGCCGTCCATCCCGGGCATCGAGATGTCCATGAAGATCAGGTCAGGCTCGAAACTCTCGTAAAGCTCCACCGCCTCATGTCCGTTTCCAGCGAACTTCAGCTCGATATCGAGCGCCTTTACGAGTTTGCCGAACACGAGCTGATTGGTCTTGTTGTCCTCGGCCGCAAGCACACGCATCTGCCGCGCGTCCTGCTCCTGTCGCGTGGTGTCGGCCTCCGGCTCCGCATCCGTGGTTTGCTTGGTGCGCCTTTCGGCTATCTGCAGGAGTCTGTTCACAAGCGCCCCGCGCGAGAGCGGCTTTTGCAACTGCTGGACCTCGAGCTGCGTGTCGCCTTGCTTTCGGCAGGCGCCGAGCTGCGCCGCCAGCAGGAAGAGTGGTCCGCGATAGCCCGCGTTCTCCAAGGCCTTCGGCAGATCGAGCC
>JAWLEL010000137.1:0-6572 GCA_041686165.1 Lentibacter sp. | reverse complement strand
GAGTGGGACGGGCTCAACCTCACATGGGAATGCCTCGAGGGGATCGCCAAGCACAATGGCCCGGTGGAAGCGCCGGTTCCTTACGCGCTGGCCGAGTATGACGCGCGCCACGACCTGGAGCTGGACACCCATGCCAGCGCCGAGGCGCAGGTGGCCGCGCTTTCGGACGACATCGCCTATAACAATCACGATGTGCACGATGGCTTGCGGGCGGGGCTTTTCGAGCTGGACGAGCTCATGGACCTGCCGCTTCTGGGACCGTGCTTTGCAGAAGTTGATCGGCGGTATCCCGGCCTAGAGACGAACCGTCGCCAGCACGAGGCGATGCGGCGTTTCTTCGGTGTGCTGGTCGAGGATGTGATCGCGACGAGCCAGTCCAACGCAGCGCGGCTGAGGCCGCAAACGGCCGATGAGGTGCGCCATGCGGGCGTGCCGCTCGTGCGCTTCTCGCCGGAGCTCTGGGCCGACCTCCAGGTGATCCGGGGCTTCCTCTTCGAGCGGATGTACCGCGCGCCATCCGTGGTCGAGATGCGCGATGAGGCGGGGAGAATCGTGGCCGGGCTTTTCGAAACCTACATGAATGATCCCGCGCTGATGCCGGGCGAGTGGCAGCAAGCCCCAGCGGCGCAGAACGTGGACTCGGAAACCGCGCTTGCCCGGCAGGTATCGGACTATCTGAGCGGGATGACGGACCGCTTCGCCATCGAGGAATACCGCCGCTTGATTGGCCCGCTTTCGTTGCGCGCGTCCGGCCCGCAACGGTGACCCCGAGCAGACAGGGGCCCGCCGAACGCAGAAAAGCGCGCCTCTCAGCGCGCTTTCCATAGTCGGAAGAGGGCTGACTTCAGAACGGGATCTCGTCGTCGAAGTCGGAGGTGTTGGGCGCGGATTGGCCCGAATCCTGGCCACCGCTGAAGCGATCATCCTGGCCGCCGCCGTAATTGCCGCCGCCTCCGCCGCCGCCATCGCCGCGGCTGTCGAGGAATGTCAGCTCGCCGGCGTAGGGGCGCAAGACGACTTCGGTGCTGTAACGGTCATTGCCGGACTGGTCCTGCCACTTGCGCGTTTCCAGCTTGCCTTCGATATAGACCTTGGAGCCCTTGCGCAGGTATTGCTCCGCAAGGCGCACCAGAGCCTCGTTGAAGATTGCGACACTGTGCCATTCGGTTCGTTCTCGGCGCTCGCCGGTGTTGCGGTCCTTCCAGTTTTCAGATGTGGCGATGCGCAGGTTGCAAACCTTGCCGCCGTTCTGGAACGTGCGCGTCTCGGGATCACGCCCGAGATTGCCGATGAGAATGACCTTGTTAACCGAGCCAGCCATATTGCGCCTTTCTGAGATTCTTTGACGTTGGTGCACCTTACAACACTCTAGAAGGGTTAATGGAAGAATAAAACTTGAATGAAAATCCAAGGAGTCGGTTTTGTGGGCTGGCGAGACGCCGCGCGCGAGCGGATCGGGGGGTGGAAATCCGGGCCCGATCGGGTAGGCTGAGCGCGGATCATCCTGGGGCGAGGCATTCGGGGGCGAGGAACATGAGTGGCAAGTTGATCATTTCGGCCGTGATGGCGCTTTGTGCATTCGGCCTCTCCGCGGAACGGGGCGCGGCGGAGCTTTTCGGTGGCGGCACGCGTGCGGATTTCTCTTCGCAGACCCACGTGCTCGACAGCCGCTCCAAGAAGCAATACTCGGCCTCGATCCGGCTTCAGGCGCCGAAGGTCAAGGCCCCTTCGAAGTGGGATGATGCCGTGAAGCCCTTTGGCGGTGCTTACAGCGGACCGTATCTGCAGATGGCCAAGACGGCGGCGCAAAGGCACGGCATTCCGAGCGATCTCTTTCTCAGGTTGGTGCAGCAGGAAAGTGGCTGGCGCGTCAACGCGAAATCCCATAAGGGCGCTCTCGGGCTGGCTCAGCTCATGCCTGGCACGGCGCGCAAACTTCGCGTCAATCCGCACGACCCTTACGAGAATCTCGAGGGCGGCGCGCGCTATCTCAAGATGCAATACCAGACCTTCGGCTCTTGGCGACTGGCGCTCGCGGCATACAATGCAGGCCCCGAGGCCGTGAAGAAGTATGGCGGCGTGCCGCCTTTCAAGGAAACGCGAAATTACGTCAAGGTGATCTGGGGCAGCTGAGGTTTCACGTTTTGCAGCGCAAACCCCGATCCCAGCAAGAAGAAGGCTTGAGATGCGTAGGGATCAGCGGCCTTCGGGCCCGGAGTATGCGCGCTCGACCTTCGCCACGCGCAGCGTGTAGTGCTCATACCAGCGCGATTTGCCAAGCTCCTGCGCGAGCGCATGCGCAGCAACCTCTTTCCATGCCTTGAGGCTGGCTTCGTCTGTCCAGTAGCTGACGGTGATGCCGAGGCCGTCGGCGTCGCGTGTCGAATCCACACCTATATAGCCTGGCTGGTCGGCGGCAAGCCTGGCCATCTTCTCGGCCATGGCATCATAGCCCTCATCGCCGGGACGGCGCTGTGCTGTGAAGATTGCGGCGTAGTAGGGTGGCTCGGGCAGGGGGGCGAAGCGGGATGTCATGGGTGAGGCTCTCTCAAAGAGCCTCACCCTGAGCGCGGCTGCGCGGGTTTGTCAAACCTTGTCGAGCTCCTTGGCATGCAGCCAGTCGGCGTGCGCGGGTGCTTTCTTCGTGCGCGACCATTCCTCGAGCATGTCCCACTTCACCTCGTCGAGTTTTGAAAGCATGGCCTCTTCCTCGGGGTCGGGGCAGGCCAGCTCGACGCGGTGGCCGCTGGGATCGAAGAAGTAGATGGAGTGGAATATCGAGTGATCGGTAACGCCCAGGACCTCGACGCCCTCTGCCTCGAGATGTTCCTTGAACTCGATGAGCTCCGCGCGGTCCTTGACCTTGAAAGCGATGTGCTGGACCCATTCGGGCGTGTTGGGATCGCGGCCCATTTCGGGCTTTGTCGGCAGTTCGAAGAAGGCGAGCACGTTGCCCATGCCGGCATCGAGGAAGATGTGCATGTAGGGGTCGGGCTCGTGCGTGGAGGGGACACGGTCCTCGGCGATGGCGAGGATGAAATCCATGTTCAGCATCTTGCCATACCATTCCACGGTCTCCTTGGCGTCCTTGCAGCGGTAGGCGACGTGGTGAATCTGTTCGATTTTCATTTGCAGTTCCTTTCATGTTCCGTGCCTGAATGAAGGTTGCAAATGTAACTATCAACAAAAAAGTTGCGACCGTAACTAAACTGCCGTGAGCGGCTGCTCTCAATTGGAGTCAGGCCGGAAGGGGCACCCAGTGCCATGATCCCATCCGCGAGCGAAACCAGGTACGTTGCCGCTTCGCGTATTGCCGGGTCGCGATATTGGCGGCGTCGCGGGCGGCGTCGCGCGTGATCTCTCCGTTGAGATATGCGATCAACTGCGACGCGCCAATGGCCTTCGAAGAGGGTTTCGCAGGAGACCAGCCCGGCAGGTTTGCCTGCGCCTCATCGAGCGCGCCACCTTCCAGCATCTGGTCGAAACGGCGTGCAATGCGGGCGTTGAGCCAGTCACGATCGGCGTCCAGAACAAGAGGCTCGACGGCGGACAGGGGCATGTCGGGCGGCGGGGTTTCGTCCTGCCAGTCGGCGAGGCCGCGGCCGGTTTGTTTCTGAACCTCCCAGGCCCGCTGAACGCGCATCGGGTTTTGCAGGTCGATGCGCGCGCGCGTCGCGCTGTCGAGTGCCGCGATCATCGCGGATACCCCGTCACTCTCCAGTCGGAGAGTATCGGCCTCGGCCCGAACCTCGGGCGCGGTCGGGGGAATAACGGCCAGCCCTTCCGTGAGCGCCGAGAAATAAAGCCCGGTGCCGCCGACGATGATGGGCCGTGCGCCACCAGCCTGCAAAAGCCCGCGCAGATCGGCCAGCCATTCGCCGACCGAATAGGCATGCGACCCCTCGACATGGCCATAAAGATGGTGCGGCGCGGCGGCCTCGTCTTCGGGCGCGGGGCGCGCCGTGAGCACGCGCCAGTCGGCATAGACCTGAAGCGCATCTGCGTTGATGATCCGGCCGCCCTGCCGCGCTGCGATCTCCAGCGCCAGCGCCGACTTGCCCGAGGCAGTCGGACCGGCGATGAGAACGGGCAGCTCCCGCGAGAGGCTTTGCAGGTCGATCATGCCCGGGGGAATAGTCGATCCCGCGCGGCGGGGCAAAGCCGAACTGGCCCGCTTGCAGGCGATAGTGGATTGCGTCGCTGCCGAATATGATACATTCAGGGGCCAGCGCCAGAGACAGCAGGAGCCCGAAATGACCGAGACGCCCGCCGCCGAGACCACGTTCAAACGCGTGTTGCTGAAAATCTCGGGGGAGGCCTTGATGGGCGATCAGGGCTACGGGCTCCACCCTCCGACAGTCGAGCGGATTGCCGAAGAAGTCAGATCGGTTCATGACATGGGTGTCGAGATCTGCATGGTTATCGGTGGTGGCAATATCTTTCGAGGGCTGCAAGGCAGCGCGCAGGGGATGGAGCGGACCACCGCGGATTACATGGGCATGTTGGCCACGGTGATGAACGCGCTGGCCATGCAATCGGCGCTGGAGGCCAAGGGTGTCTATACCCGCGTGATCTCGGCGATCACCATGAACGAAGTGGCTGAACCCTACATCCGCCGCCGCGCGGTGCGCCACCTCGAGAAGAAACGCGTCTGCATCTTTGCGGCCGGAACGGGCAACCCCTATTTCACGACCGACACCGCCGCGACGCTGCGCGCCAACGAGATGAACTGCGAAGCTATCTTCAAGGGGACGAAGGTGGACGGTGTCTACGACAAGGACCCGGTGAAGCACGCCGACGCCGTGCGCTATGACACGGTGAGCTATGACGATGTGCTCCAGAAGCGCCTCGGCGTGATGGATGCCTCGGCGATCGCGCTGGCGCGCGACAACGACCTGCCGATCATCGTCTTCAGCCTTGATGAACCGGGCGGGTTCAAGGGTATCCTCGCAGGCGAGGGGGCCTATACCACGGTACATGGTTGAGGCACTGGTAGGCGTGATGCGTGCGGCGCCGGGCACAGGCCGTTGACGCGTGTCAACGAGGTGCCGCCCCTGCTTGATGTTCTCCTGAGCAAAGCCCGACAACCGGCCGCGAAACGCTGGCAGCGCCTGTTCAAAGACGTTATAGACGAGCCAAAGAAGAGAGAAGGAAAGAGCCATGTCAGAAGATTTCATGCTCGACACGGATGATCTCGAACGCCGCATGGATGGCGCGATGTCGAGTCTGCGCACGGAATTTGCCTCGCTCAGGACGGGCCGCGCCTCGGCCTCGATGCTCGAGCCTGTCACGGTGGAGGCCTATGGCCAGCAGACACCGATCAACCAGCTCGGCACGGTGAATGTCCCGGAACCGCGCATGGTCACCATCAATGTCTGGGACAAGTCGATGGTGAGCGCGGTGGAGAAGGCGATCATGAATTCGGGCCTTGGAATCAATCCACAGACCAATGGCACGATCGTCATGCTGCCGATCCCGGAGCTCAACGAGGAGCGCCGCCGCGAGCTTGGGCGGGTTGCCGCGCAATATGCAGAACATGCACGTGTGGCCGTGCGCAACGTGCGCAGGGACGGTATGGACCAGATCAAGAAGGCCAAGGACCAGATGTCCGAGGACGATCAGAAGATCTGGGAAGGCGAGGTCCAGGACATGACAGACCGTTATATCAAGGCGATCGACGACTCGCTCGAGACCAAGCAAGCCGAGATCATGCAGGTCTGAAGGAGCCGCCGCATGGCACGAGACAAGCAAAATTCAGCGGGTCCGCGCCATGTGGCAATCATCATGGATGGGAACGGCCGCTGGGCGCAGTCGCGCGGTCGCCCACGCCTGTTTGGACATCACGCGGGGGCGAAGCGCGTCCGCCAGATCGTCGAGGCCTGCCCGGATCTGGGCGTCAAGTATCTGACGATCTTCGCCTTTTCGACGGAAAACTGGAAGCGCACGCAGGTGGAAGTGGCGGGGCTGATGAGCCTTTTTCGCCGCTATATCACCAAGGAGGCAAGGGCGCTCAAGGAAGAGGGCGTGCGCGTGCGCTTCATCGGCGATCGCGTGCAGCTCGATGACAAGCTCGTCGCGCTCATGGACGAGCTGGAATGCCTGACTGAAGAAAACGACCGGGTGCACCTGACCATCGCGCTGAACTACGGAGGGCGCGACGAAGTCGCCCGGGCGACGAAGCGCCTGGCCCAGGATGTGGCCGCCGGGCGACTCGACCCTGAAGGCGTGGATGAAGAAACACTGCCAAGATACTTGGATACATGTGTTTTACCTGATCCCGACCTCGTGATCCGCACAAGCGGCGAGGCGCGCATTTCCAACTTTCTGCTCTGGCAGTCGGCCTATGCGGAATACGAGTTCATCGACACGCTCTGGCCGGATTTCTCGCCGGAGATATTTGGCGGGCTCGTCAAGAATTACGGCGGGCGCGAGCGCCGTTTCGGCGGGGTATTGGCATGAGTGACGGCGCCCGTACATGGGACGACCTCGGCCTGCGCCTGGCTTCTGCAACGGTCATGATCGGTGTCGCCGGGCTAGCGGCCTGGCTCGGCGGCCCCTGGTTCCTTGCGCTT
>JAWLEL010000136.1:0-6581 GCA_041686165.1 Lentibacter sp. | reverse complement strand
GAACTGCCGCTTTGGCTCGTGATCCTGATCGTGCTTTTCGCGGCCGTCACCTTTGCATCGCATTTTCTCTTTCCTTCGGTGCGCTGGTTCTTCCGTCGGCGCATGGAAAAGGCCGTGAAGCGGATCAACGAACGGCTGGAGCGGCCCATTCAGCCCTTCAAGCTGGCGCGGCGGCACGACATGATCCAGAGGCTCATCTACGATGGCGCGGTCTGGGAGGCGATCGTCGAGCACGCGCGCAAGGAGGGCGTGCCCGAGAACGTGGCCTTCGAGCGCGCCAAACGCTATGCGCGCGAGATCGTGCCGTCTTTCAGCGCGACGCTCTATTATGGGGTCGCGATCCGCTTGGCGCGCTTTCTGAGCCGGTCACTTTACCGCGTGCGCATGGGTTATCACGCGCAAGACATGCTGGCCGGAGTGGACCGGGACGCCACGATCGTCTTCGTGATGAATCACCGCAGCAACATGGATTATGTGCTGGTAACCTATCTTGCCGCCGAGCAGAGCGCACTTGCCTATGCCGTGGGAGAATGGGCGCGGGTCTGGCCGCTGTCACGGCTGATCAAGGCGATGGGGGGGTATTTCATCCGCCGCAAGACGCACGGGGCGCTTTATCGCCGGGTCCTGGCGCGCTACGTGGCGCTTGCGACCGATGGCGGCGTGACGCAGGCGTTTTTCCCCGAGGGGGGACTCAGCCTCGATGGGGGCCTTCAGCCGCCGCGCCTGGGAATCTTGAAGTATATCGTTGATGGCTATGCGCCCGAAAAGCGCGATGTCGTCTTCGTGCCCGTGGGGCTCAACTACGACCGGGTGTTCGAGGACCGCATCCTTGTCGATGCGGGCACGAAAGGTGAGCGGCGCTTCAGGGCGCGGATTTCCGTCGTGGCCTATTACATGCTGCGGCTTTTCTGGCGCTGGCTCACGCGGCGTTATCACAGGTTCGGCTATGCCTCTGTGAGTTTTGGCGCGCCGGTGTCGCTGTTGGAGTTCAGCAAGGGGGAGCAGAGCGTCGATGTGGATGCGCTTGCCGCTGATCTGATGCAGCGCATCGGCGCGGTTGTCCCTGTGCTGCCGGTGCCGCTTGCGTCACAGATATTGCTGGGCTCGGAGGGTCTGACGCGGGAGAGCTTCGCCGCGCGGTTTGCCGAGCGGATCGCGCAGATGCCTGAGGCACATGTGCATGCGCCGCGTGAGGATCTGGCCTACGGTGCGGACTATGGGCTGCGCAACCTTGTCGGGCGGGGGTTCGTGCTGGAAGACGCGGTCAGTGGCGAGCTTACGGTTACGGCGGAAGGGCGGCCGATCCTGGAGTATTACGCCCGGTCCATCGCGCACTTGCTGCAATAGCGAAGGCTTTTCTGCGACTGCTGGGTTATAAAATTTCAAAAATGGCCCAACTGTAGTTGCAAAGTTTCGCAAGCACGGATATTTCAAGATCAGTCACGACGATTCTGCGCTGCGGCAAGAAGGCCTCGCGCATGGCCAGATTTAGGAGTGGAACCATGGCACTGGACACGGAAACGGGCGTCGCGCCCTACGATGCACCTGAAAAGGATCTCTACGAAGTCGGCGAGATGCCGCCCCTGGGCTACGTGCCCAAGAAAATGTATGCATGGGCGATCCGCCGCGAGCGCCATGGGGAGCCGGACACCTCCTTCGAGCAGGAAGTCGTGGACACATGGCAGATCGACTCCCACGAAGTGCTTGTCCTGGTGATGGCGGCGGGTGTGAACTATAACGGCGTCTGGGCCGGGCTCGGCCAGCCGATCAGCCCCTTCGACGTGCATGGGCAGGATTATCATATCGCCGGCTCCGACGCCTCCGGAATCGTCTGGGCCGTGGGTGACAAGGTGAAAACCTGGAAGGTGGGCGATGAAGTCGTCATCCACTGCAACCAGGACGATGGCGACGACGAGGAATGCAACGGCGGCGACCCGATGTTCTCGCCCACCCAGCGGATCTGGGGCTACGAGACGGGCGACGGCTCCTTCGCCCAGTTCGCCCGCGTCCAGGCGCAGCAGCTCATGCCGCGCCCCAAGCACCTGACCTGGGAAGAGGCGGCCTGCTACACGCTCACGCTGGCCACGGCCTACAGGATGCTGTTTGGTCATCACCCCCATGAGCTCAAGCCCGGCCAGAACGTGCTGGTCTGGGGGGCGTCGGGCGGCCTCGGCTCCTACGCGATCCAGCTGGCCAACACCGCGGGCGCCAATGCGATCGGCGTGATCTCGGACGAGAGCAAGCGCCAGTTCGTGCTCGATCAGGGCGCCAAGGGTGTCATCAACCGCAAGGAATTCGATTGCTGGGGGCAGCTTCCGACGGTGAACAGCCCGGAGTATAACGCCTGGCTGAAAGAGGCTCGCAAGTTCGGCAAGGCGATCTGGGAGATCACCGGCAAGGGCGTGAATGTCGACATGGTCTTCGAGCATCCCGGCGAGGCGACTTTCCCGGTCTCCACTCTGGTGGTCAAGAAAGGCGGCATGGTCGTGATCTGCGCTGGGACCTCGGGCTTCAACACGACCTTCGACGTGCGCTACATGTGGATGCACCAGAAGCGCCTTCAGGGCTCGCATTTCGCCAACCTAAAGCAAGCAGCCTCGGCCAACAGGCTGATGTGCGAGCGCCGGCTTGATCCGTGCATGTCGGAAGTCTTCCCGTGGGATGAGATCCCCAAGGCACATATGAAAATGCTCCGAAACGAGCACAAGCCGGGCAATATGGCCGTGCTGGTTCAGTCGCCCAAGACCGGGCTGCGCACCGTCGAGGACGTTCTCGAAGCGGGCAAGTAAGCCGCGCGAAGCTTAACAGAAGGCCCGCACCGCCCCAGAGCGGTGCGGGCCTTCGCCTGTCGTGGAAACTCAAGGGGTTCCGCGACGCTTCCTCGCTATTTCGGGGGAAGTGACTTTCGCGAATTTCTCGCCCGATTCAACCGTGCTAAGCTTGTTATTAACTGTTCATTAACCCTTGAAAGGCGACAATCGCATGCAGAACGATTGGATATTGGACGTCCTGGCAGACCTGCGCAGCTTTGCGCGTGACAATGGCCTGCCAAAACTCGCCGAGCAGCTGGAAGACACGTCTCTTCTCGCCGCCTGCGAGATCGCGTCCGGCCTGAAGGGGGGAGACGCCCGTGGCGCGACAGGAACAGGGCGCGGCCTTCAACGTGATCTTGGAGGCCCTGGAGCAGGCTTCGGACCTCGCTGAGCTGCAAGCTCTCTCGGAGCGGATGCGTGACTATTTCCGTGTCGATCACCTGGTCTATCACTGGGTTTCAGGCACGGGCGAGCAATATGGCTGCGGCACCTATGACCCTGCATGGGTGGCGCGCTACCTTCAGAAGGACTACCTGCGAATCGACCCTGTGGTGCAGTCCTGCTATCAGCGGTTTCACCCCGTCGACTGGAAACAGCTCAACTGGAGCGGAAAGGCCGTGCGTGACTTCCAGTGTGACGCCATCGAGCACGGCGTGGGCAACCAGGGTTTTACAGTGCCGGTGCGCGGGCCCAGCGGACAATTCGCAATCTTCACCGTGAGCCATTCCTGCGATGATTGCGGCTGGCATGAGTTCATCGAGGAAAATCGTCGGGAGTTGATCCTCGCGGCGCATTATTTCAACCAGAAAGCGCTCGAGTTCGAGCCCGACCGCGCCCCCGACGCCTCAAGACAGCTTTCACCACGCGAGGTTGACGCCATGACTTTCCTGGCCATGGGCTACAGCAGGGCACAGGTGGCCGATACGCTCTCGATTTCGGAGCATACCTTGCGTGTCTACATCGAAAGCGCGCGCCACAAATTGGGTGCGGCGAACACCACGCACGCCGTCGCCCGCTCCTTGCAGCAAGGGCTGATCATCGTCTGAGCGCGCGCCGCCCTTAAAACCCGTTAACCGCTGCGCGCTAGGCCTTGTTCTCAACATGGATTGAGAAAAAGGGCCGCCATGATCAGGTATCTTTACGCCAATGACTTGCACCGCCACGACCGCCTCGCGAGGTCAATGTTCCGGGATCGCGCCCGGCAGTTCTCCGAGCGCCTCAAGTGGCCGGTCGATGTCGATCCACACGGCGAGGAGCGTGACGAATACGATGCGCTGAACCCGCTCTATGTGATCTGGGAGCGCCCCGATGGGCACCATGGCGGCTCCATGCGCTTCCTGCCCACGGTCGGGCGCACGATGACGGGGGAGCATTTTCTTCATCTCACCGACGGTGTGCACGTTCAGAGTCCGCTGATCTGGGAATGCACGCGCTTCTGCCTCTCCGAAAAGGCCGAGCCGCGCGTGGCTGCGGCGCTGATGCTCGCCGGCTCCGAGTTGATGCGCGGCCATGGTGTCGAGCACTTCCTGGGTGTGTTCGATGCCCCGATGGAGCGGGTCTATCGCGCCATTGGAGCCAGCCCCGACGTGCTGGGCAGCGCGGGCAAGGGCCGCGCAAAGACCAGCGTGGGCCTATGGGCCTATACGCCGGACGCCAGGGCAAAGCTCATCGCCAGGTCGGGTCTCTCCGAGGAGCTGATGCGCCTGTGGTACGTGCGCAGCTTCGGCCGAGTGGACGGGGCGAAATCAGCGGTCGCCTGAGCGCTTTTCAAGTTGGGCAGGGCTTTGAAACGCAGTATGCTCGGCCCCATGAACGAGCTGACCCATCCCCTCTCCGAGGACCAGGCCGAAGCCTATGACACCGTGGCCGAGGCGCTGCGTGGTCAGGGGGTTGACCTGGCCGAGGGCATGACGACGCCGCCGCGTGAGGGAAGGGCGCGCACGCTGGCGATCATCGGCAAGGCCGGCTCGGGCAAGACGCTGCTGCTGGCCTCGCTCTACCGCGCGATGGAGGCAGCGGGTGTGGATATCGTCTCGGCCGATTACGAGGGCCGCAAGCGCAAGGACCGGCGCACGCTGGCAATCCTCGCGCCGACGAACAAGGCAGCAAGCGTCCTGCGGATGCGGGGCGTCCCGGCCACGACGATCCACCGGATTCTCTACACGCCTGTCTATGACCCCGAATACGAGAAGATCGCCGAATGGCTCACCGGCAATGGCGACAAGCCCGAGATCGAGGGGCTGAGCGAGATCGCGCTGGAGCGGGCGCGGCTCTTCTACGCGGGCAACAAGTCGATCCCCGGTGCGCTGGCGGCGGCGGGGCTGAGGGGCTCCGACTTCATCACCGGATGGAAGCGACGCGACGAGCCTCTCGATGTGGGCATGATCGACGAAGCCTCGATGCTCGATGACAAGCAGTTCGAGGATTTGCAGGAGATTTTCCCCAATCTCATTCTCTTCGGCGATCCGGCACAGCTTGCGCCCGTGAACCAGTCGGGCACGATGGTGTTCGAAAAGCTTCCCGCGCCACAGGTGCTCAGCCTCGCGCGGATCCACCGCCAGGAGGCGAGCAACCCGATTCTCGACCTCGCCCATGCGCTGGCAGATCCCGAGCTGGGTTTCGAGGATTTCGAACGGGAGATCGAAGCCGCGGCGGCGCGCGATGAGCGCGTCGTCTGGGCGCAGCGCGTTGAAGTCGACAAGATGGCGCGCAGCCCTGTCCTGGTCTGGCGCAACGCGACGCGGATCAGGCTGATCCACGCGTTCCGCAACGTATACGGCGCGCCCGAGGATGCGCTGCTCGAAGGCGAGCCGCTGATCTGCGACGGGCTGGAGCTGCCGCTCAAGCACCGCAAGAAGCGGCTCGATCTCGAGGCGCGCGGCCTCATCAAGGGCGCGCAGGTGATCTATCTCGGGCCGGGCCGCAAGCCGGGTTTCTCACGTCTCCATGTTGTCGGGGCGGAGGATCCGCAAGTCTCGGCGGCCTCGATCGTCAAGATCGAGAAGCCGGACGAGGAAGAGCCCTTCATTCCCTTTGCCGCGCGGATGGGGGCGACCTTCCTGCACGGGGCGGCCGTGACCATTCACAAGGCGCAAGGCTCGCAGTGGCGAGATGTGCAGGTTTTCGCACCGGATCTTTACGCCGCCGCGCGCATGGGGCGCAGCGAGGCGGGCCAGCCGCTCTGGAAACGGCTGGCCTACGTGGCCATCACGCGCGCTGAAGAGCGGCTTTTCTGGGTCGTGCGCAACAGGCTCGCCAAGCCGACGCAGCCGCTCACCACGGAGGATCTCGTGGTCCCGAAGCCGAAGCTCGAGCTGGAAGGGCAGGACATATGAAGTCCGTGATCGTCACCGGGGCGAGCGCCGGAATCGGGCGGGCCGTGGCCGAGAGGTTTTCGCAGATGGGCTGGCGCGTCGGGCTGATCGCGCGGCGGGCGGAGGTGCTCGAGGAGATGGCGGGGCAGATGGATGGCGCCGTTTCGCTGCCTTGTGACGTGAGTGATCCGCAGGCCGTGCAACTGGCCTTCGATGCGTTTTGCGCACAGGCGGGCCGGCTCGACGTGCTGTTCAACAATGCGGGCATGTTCGGCACCGCCGCGCCGATCGACGAATTGAGCCTCGAGGACTGGCGCGCGATCGTGGATGTGAACCTCAACGGGATGTTCTTCGCCGCGCGCGCCGCCTTCGGGCAGATGCGGCGGCAAAGCCCGCAAGGGGGGCGGATCATCAACAACGGCTCCGTCTCGGCCCGCGCCCCGCGCGCGCATTC
>JAWLEL010000135.1:0-6607 GCA_041686165.1 Lentibacter sp. | reverse complement strand
CGGATCCTGTGCGATGAACCAGGCAAGCTCCTGGTTGTCCGCTGGCCCGAACTGGAAGCATTGCCGCTCGCCCCGGGTGTTCCAGACAAGGCTGGTGAGGAAGGCGCGCGGATTATAGTCGCGCACCTCTGCGGAGTCGCTCAGCGCGCCATTGATGACAGTCTGGTCACTGGCATATTCCACACGGTCCGCCGCGAAGAGATGACCATGCACATTGGCGCCGGTCGCCTTGGAGAACCAGCTCTCGAAATCCTCGAAGAGGTCTGAAAAGCCTTGCAGAACGGAATACTGCCCCGATGTTGTCCCGTTTTCCCAGCCGTGGTTGGGAAAGCGGCTGTGCATGTAGAGGCCGGGGCGTCCGCGCGTTCTGCGGTCCACGGCCTTGGCGAAGATCCGGTCGATCTTGCCGGGGTTCGGCTCGATCGGAGTGGATGTGCTTTCTCGGGCGGTGAGAAAGACATCGTAGAGCCTGTTGGCATAAGGCCAGATCTTGCGCGCGACGAAACAGTCGGACCGCTTCAGAAGCTGCAAGTGATCATCGTAGAATATATGCGGCTTGCCCTGGAAATCGAACTTGGACAGCGTGAGTGAGCGGCTTTCGATCACTTGGGCGCGCTGCCGGGCAAGCGTCTGAAAGTAGCTTTCGTCCGGGATCCAGACGCGCTTGAAATAGCGGTCGTAGCGCTTGCGCTCCGGATCTTCGAGAATGCCCGAGAGCGTCTGCCGTGTCAGGCACCACCACTGGCTGCCCATGTGCGGCACGATCCCGTTTGGCATCTTGCGCTTGAACCGCAGCCGGCGTTGCAGGGCGACGTAGCGGTCAAAGAGCTTTCGGTGGCGCTTCCAGCTGAAGGGGAACCGTAGGGTGAAGCGCTCTTCATCAAGCCCTCCGACTGTCCAGGGCACATCCGAGGTCGTGGCGCTTTCGATGAAATCGGTGTTGGGCCTGTCTGCGAGATAGTCGATCAGTTCCTGCACCGGCCTCAGCGGCAGGCAGGAGCCGCTTGCGAGATAGACATGGCGCACCCCCTGGAACCGGTCCAGCATCATCTCGCTGGCATCCTGCGTCGCCGCCACGATCCCCCATGTGCCCCATTCACAGCGATGACGCTCGGAGAAATGCACATCCTCCAGATCGCCCAGGGCCTGCCGGAAGGCATTGAAGGTTTTCTTCGGGACGACCTTGTCGACATGGATCACGACAGGGCAGCCCGCGGCGTTCCAGTGCCGCGCCAGTTGCTCGGCGCGGCCGAAAGCAGTGTGCACCAGCATGATTACCCCGACACTGCTCATGCCCAGTTCCCTTTCGACATGAGGCCGAGAATCTCCAGTTGTCGCCAGTTGATGTATTTCTCACTCCACTTGCACCAGAGGTCCGGGTTGTCCTTCAGGTTCGCTGCGTAGGCCTTGTATTCCACGCTTGCGGCGTAGTGCTGCTTGCGTTCCAGCTCTTCGGCGGCCTTGGCCGTGAAGGTGTCGAGAAATTTCGTGTGTAGCAGAACGCCGCTCGCCTTCTCGCCGCCCCATTCGTCATAGACGAGGTTGAGCCCCCGCGGCAGCAGCATATGGGTCGAGCTGACATAGGCATAGCGCTTGTCCCATTTCACCAGCGGGATCTTGTTGAGCGCGGGTGCCTTCTCGGGCTTGTCCTTGAAGAAAGTGCGCGCACGCGGGCCGCCCTGGATCCACAGATTGCCGAACTTGCGGTTCTTCTCGATCATGTAATTGCCGGAGTCGAACCAGCTTGTGATCTCCAGGGGGTTCTGCCCTTCGCTATAGGGCTGCGCGTCGATCCGCCCCTTTGGATACATGTCGAGAAGCATGGCCGAAAAGCTCTTGATCGAGCTGGCATCGAGCCAGTCTGTCAGCGCCCTGACGGGGCGCGTGTCACAGAACGGGTAGACGAAGAATTCATCCGGGTCGACCACGAGGCACCAGTGCCCATGTGCATATTTCATCTGGAGCCAGTTGAGCCAATCGACGCCGAAACGCGCGCGCTTGTAGCTTCTTGCGGTGTGCCAGACCGACACATCCGGCTGATCCATGAGATATTCGAGCGCGCCGTCGTCGCTGTCATTGTCGACGATGAAGAAGTGATCGACGCCCATCTCGCGATAGTATTTCAGGAAATAGGGCAGCCGGATACGCTCGTTGCGCTGCGTTGAAAAAAGCAGGATGTCTTCCGAGCCGATCTTCGCGGTATTGTTTGACATGGACTTGAGCTCGCGCCGCTTCCGGACCGCGCGGATACGCCATTTCTTGCGCTGCAGCCTCAGCCTGTATGATTGCACAAGGCCCAAATCCTACCTCAGTCCAGTAATCACTTCGCGCTTGTCGGCGCAGTATGGTCAAGTTTGGCTTAATACGAGGTTGAAGTGAGCCTCCCATCGAGGTGGCTTGAACGCATTTGCCGTTTTGTCCTGCTCTGCTCCGCTGCTCTTCGTCAACGCCATTATTCTTCGGATCCAAAGATAGCTGTCATTGATGCTTGCGTAAACGGGAATATCCCGCGCAATTTCCCTGTAAACCGGCAACTCAGGGCAGATCACCGGAACGCCGCGCGCGAGCGCCTCGAAGACGGGCAGGCCATAGCCTTCGGCGAAGCTGGGAAAGAGCGCGCCTGCTGCCCCGTCAAGCAACGCGGCCATGGCCCCGTCGTCCAGCCCGTTTGCTTCGTGAATGAACTGGGATTTGAGTCGAGAGTGATCGAACCGGAAGAAGAATTCCTCGTTCGCCCAGCCCCGTGCGCCGATAAAGACCAGCTCGGGTATGTCCTGTGGCGGCGTCTGCTTTTCCATCTGCTCCCAGATCGACAGCAGGAAGGCATGGTTCTTGCGGGCCTCTATCGTGCCTACCGTGACGAAATAGGGCCTTTGTGGAGGTAGCCCCTTCGGCAAACCCTTGGAGTCCGCCTCCGGCAAATCCACGCCGAGGTGCGCCACGATGCCCTTGGGGCAGCGCCCGAAGCCGTTCAGGTGCTTTTCCGCGTCCGCCTGCGTCGCGGCCGAGTTGTAGATGACGAGGTCGGCCTTCCGGGCCACGCGCTGCAGAAACAGCCTGAAGCGCTCTGGCGCCTCTGGCCGCTGATACTGCGGCAGATCGAGCGGAATCGTGTCATGAACCATCACGGCGATCGTCGCACCGGGAATCGCCTTCACACCCGTGGTGACAAAATCCGTCAGGCTGCTGTGGCCGACGTTCAGATAGGCGGTGCCGCGAGGCAGATGCCGGTTCAGCATCCGGCCGAGAAGGCGGCGGGTCGCGCGCGCTTTTGCCAGCCGCCGGGCATCGGACAGCGCGCGCCGGTGATTGGCGTTTATCCTGGAAAACACGCGCATGAGCCGCGATGCCTCGCCCCAGGGGTTTTTTCCGTCAATGCGATCGGCCAGGCCTTTCAGCCCCGCCTCGTCCAGGAGAATGAAGCCGAGCGGTGTTCTTACCAGCCCCCAGGCTGGAACATCGCAAGCGAGGATCGCATCAAGATATGCGCGCTCGACTCGGTCGATGCCGGTCGGTTTGCGCCCGGCGCGGCTTATGAGCCGCGAGAGGTCAAGAAGGCGGGCCGGGGGAGATTCACTTCTCATAGTGCCCTGACCGGTGCCATTTCCAGGCATCGGCAACCATGTGTTCGAGCGTCGAGCGCCGGGGCGACCAGCCCAGCTCCGTCTCCGCCCTGGCCGAGCCGGAGACCAGCTTTGTGCAATCACCGGGCCGTCTTGGCCCTTCGGTGCACGGCACGGGCAGCCCCGTCACTTCGGCGGCACGGTCCATGACCTCCCGTACCGAGAAACCTTCGCCCGTTCCCAGGTTGAACACGCGGCTGCCCTTGCCCCCGCGCAGCCAGCCGAGGCCAAGCAGATGCGCATCGACAAGATCGCAGACATGCACGTAATCGCGAATGCATGTCCCGTCGGGCGTGTCGTAATCCGTCCCGAAAATCGTGAGTGCATCGCGCGTGCCATCAATCGCCTCGAGTATCAGCGGGACAAGATGTGTTTCCGGGCGGTGAAATTCTCCGACTTCGGCCTCAGGGTCGGCACCGGCGACGTTGAAATAGCGGAAGATCACGCTTTCCAGCCCCGTGGCTGCGCCAAAATCGTGCAGCATGTCCTCGATGGCGCGCTTGCTGGCGCCATAGGCGTTGATCGGGCGCTGGGCGCTGTCTTCGTCGAGCACCACGTTGTCCTGATCGCCATAGGTTGCGCAGGTCGAACTGAAGACGAAATGCTTGCAGCCCGCGTGTGCCGTCGCTTCGATCAGGTTGAGCGAGCCGCCGACATTTCCAAGCCAGTATTTGCCCGGAACCTGCATGCTCTCGCCGACTTGGCTGAGCGCCGCGAAATGCATCACGGCCACGGGCCTGTGCGCCTCGAAGACCTCGTCCAGCCGCGCGCGGTCAAGCAGGTCGCCCTCTTCGAAAGGCCCGAACTTCACGGCATCTCTCCAGCCGGTTGAAAGGTTGTCGAAGGTGACGGGTATGAACCCTGCGGCCTTGAGGGCCTTGCAGGCGTGCGAGCCGATATAACCCGCACCACCTGTGACCAGTATCTTCTCCAAAGCTTACCTCACCCCTGTCATTCCGCGGCTTTGCGCGTGTCCACGATGGCGTTCAGGTAGCTCATGAGATCATCGCGAAGTTCTGGCCGGTTGAGCCCGAATGCGACGGTGGCTTGAAGAAAGCCGGATTTCGACCCGCAATCGAAGCGCTCGCCGTTGAAGCGATAGCCGTAAACCGGGCGATCCTCGACGATCTCGTCGGCGATCGCATCGGTGAGCTGGATCTCGCCGCCGGCGCCGGACTTCTTCTTGTTGAGATTGCGCAGCACATCCGGCGTCAGGATGTAGCGGCCGATCACGGCCAGGTTGGAAGGCGCCTTGTCAGCGTCGGGCTTTTCGACCATTCCGCTCACGGACACGAGCGAGCCCATGTCCTCTTTCACGTCCAGGACGCCATAGGAACTGGTCTCCTGCTGCGGCACTTCCATCGCCGCGACCATGCAGCCGGGGTTTTCTGCATAGGCATCGACCATCTGTTGAAGGCATGGCGTTTGCCCGGCGATGACATCGTCAGGCAGGATGACGGCAAAAGGCTCGTTGGAGATGAGACGGCGCGCGCACCAGACGGCATGGCCGAGGCCCAGTGCCTTGTGCTGGCGGATGTAGGCGATCGCACCGCTCTCCATGTTGGTCGACTGCAGCGTGTCGAGCAGCTCCGTCTTGCCCGCCTTGCGAAGCGTCTGCTCAAGCTGCGGCGCTTCGTCGAAATAGTCCTCGAGCGCGCCCTTGCCCCGCGATGTCACGAAGATGAACTCCTTGATCCCGGCGGCGCGCGCCTCGTCGATCGCGTATTGAATGAGCGGCCTGTCGACCAGCGTCATGATTTCCTTGGGAACCGATTTTGTCGCCGGCAGGAAACGCGTCCCAAGCCCCGCGACGGGAAAAATTGCTTTCGTTACTTTCTTCTTCATGTCCTGACCTCAGTGTTTTTCGTCCCATGTCATGTGACGCATGGGCATTGCACTTAGTTTCGCACAGAAAAATTAAGCAAACTATAGCGAAGCGCGAAAAAGCGAGACGCTACGCCTGAAAAATCAACCGGTGAGTCAAATGAGCATCAACCGGGCAGGCCGCGCGCGGCAGCAACCCTTTGTTCTTCCTTGAAAAGCCTTTCCTTGAAAGTCCAGAATCTGAAGAGCGGCTCGTGTCTTTCCGCCTTTCCGAACTGGCCTCCGCTCTGCTCCCAATAGCCTTCTTCATTATAGCGCAGGTGGTGATAGCGTGCGTTCAGCCCGAAGATGAACAGCGAGACATTCACACCCTGTATCGCCGCGTCCTGCGCCTGTGCCCGAAGCCGCTTCGAGCGCCACCGCCATCCCGCGATGACGAGCGAGCCGCCCCGCTCGGGGACGAAGGGCAGGAAGGGCTGCTTCGGCTGGCCAAGAGCCGCGTATTGTCCGAAACGGCGCTCCCGTCCGTCTTCAAACCCCTGTTCGAGGCTGCTCAGAACCCTCCGGCTCTGCGCTGCGCTCAGCAAGCCGCGCTGTCGTTGCTCGGCCAGCCTGCCCTGCTGCTCGGCCCTGATCTCCTCGATCCTCGGCGCGATCTGCTGATCGAACTTTCGCAGCATCACAATCGAGCTTGCGCCCACATCGAACAGGTCTTTCACGGCGCGGTCCTCGCCCCGGCGCTGGCTGGCCCTGTAGGCATGGTGCACCTCGGCCAGCGGCACCAGTGCGATGCAATGCCCCTCACCTTCAAGCCGCAGGTTCAGATCGGTCTCGTCGAGGAAGAAGTGATAGGCCTCGTCGAACCCGCCCATCTTGCAGAGAACATCACGGCGCAGGGCCATGTTCGTACCTTCTGTCTTCACGGCAAAGCCTTCGCTCGGCTCCGCCCTGAAGGGCGCATCGCCTTCGTGCTCGAGCAGTCGTGCGCGCCCCGCCCTGTCCACCTCGCGCGCCGTCCACTGGTAGGAAATCCCGTTGCGCCCGCGCACATATCCGCCGCTCGCGGCGATCCCTTCGTCATCGAAAGGCATGGTGAGATGGTGCAGCCACATGGGCTCGGCGGCCGCGTCATCGTCGATGAAAGCGATGATTTCTCCCGC
>JAWLEL010000134.1:0-6619 GCA_041686165.1 Lentibacter sp. | reverse complement strand
TGCGCGACAGCTATGAGCTGCTTTGGCGACTCAACCTTGCGATACGCTTTCTTTCCGAGAAGGGTTTCGAGCCGGAGACGACTGGCGAAGGCGCAAGGGGGCTTGTATTGAGAGTGATGGAGGCCGAAAGCATGGGTGCTTTGGAGGCGCGGATCACGAACGTCGCGCAGGCGGCGGGCAAGGTGATCGACGCGATTTTGGGAGGGATGAAAGATGAAGGGTGACACGTATGATCCGAAGGCGCTCGTTCGCGAAGCCTACAGGATCGAAGGGATTACGGTCGAGGAATGCCGTTCGATCTTTCTCGACTGGGCGTTGAGCCTGCCTGACGAGCATGATCAGAAAGAGGCGATTTCTCTGCTTATGGAGCGTCACGGTGAGCCTGGGCATCCGATGACACAAGTGCTTGCAGACGGTCTGAAGGCGCAACCAAAGGCGCGCCGACGGGGCGGTTGGCGTAGTCGAGAACGGTAAAAGAAAATAAATTTCAGTATATTGGAGCCTGTGTTGCGCGAATGCACAGGCCTCTGGTGGCATGGGAATACCCATAATCCGCCCTAAAGTTGTCCCAATCCGAGGCCATTTTCCGCCCTGAGCAGAAAGCGGGCAGAACGCCCAAGGAGGACGGAAATGAAATTTGTTAAAGCAGTGGTCATCATTGCACTTGGGCTGACGGTCAGCGGGTGCGCGAGCGTTGACACCGCAACCCGGAACGCGGCCTTCTCGCCGCAGGAAGCCAGCGCACCTTCGCTGAGCCAGATCGTTGACGTGGCGGATGTAAACGTGAAGGTGAGCCGCGATCTGCGCGTCTCGGAAGCGGAGCTCTATTACCCCATTGCCGACATTGTCTGGCGCGGTGACGAGAGAGGCGACCGTTATGAGCAGGTCAGCGCGATTTTCGCCAAGAGCGCGCAAGCCGCGACGAAGGATCTCAACCAGGGCCCGAAGGCGCGCGTGGACATCGAAGTGACGCGCTTTCATTCGCTGACAAACAAAGCGCGTTACACGGTGGGCGGTGTTCACTCGATCAACTTTGTGCTGGCGGTCAAGGACCCCGAAACAGGCGTTGACCTTATCGCGCCGCGCAAGGTCAAGGCGGACCTCAAAGCCTATGGCGGTCAGAAGGCGACAATGGCCGAAGCGCGGGGGGAAACCCAGAAGAAACGCATTACAGAACACCTTGCAAACGTGATCCGCCAGGAGCTGAGCGGCGGTATCGTGCCCGCACAGCAGGCAGCGAGAGCGACCGTCACGCGCAATGACAGCCTGAGCCAGGGCCTGACCGGCCTCTATTGATCGGCGCTTGCCGGTCGGCTCTTAGGGAGGCTTTCCCTTCGATGTTAAACTGATGTAAGGGGACGGTATGACACCGTCCCCTTTTCCCGTTATTCGCCTCAAACCCAAAGCTGACGCGCGCAAGATCCGCCATGGATCGCCTTGGGTGTTTGACAATGAACTGGTGCTCGACCGGCGCACGAGGAAGATTCCGCCGGGCAGCGTCGCACGTCTCGAGGATGCCGAGGGCAGGCCGCTGGGACTGGTCGGGTTCAACGCGGACTCGCGGATCGCGGCGCGGATTCTCGACAGGGATGTGAACGCTTCGATCAGTGCAGATTGGTTCGAAGCGCGCCTGCGCAGAGCCCTTGCCCTGCGCGAGCGGCTTTACGATACGCCATTCTACCGGCTCGTTCACGCGGAGGCCGACGGCATGCCCGGCGTGGTGATCGACCGCTTTGCAGAGACGCTCGTGCTTCAGCCGAACGCGGCCTGGGCCGAGGCTCTGCTCGAGCCGATGACCGAGGCGCTCTTGCGACTCGAGGGTGTGAAGACTGTGCTCAAGAACGCGGCAGGACGCGCGCGCGTGCTCGAAGGGCTGGACGCGGATAGCGTCTTGCTGGAAGGGGCGGAACCGGACGCGCCCGTCCCCGTGCGCATGAACGGCGCGACCTATATGGCCGATCTGACGGGTGGGCAGAAAACGGGGCTGTTCTTCGATCAACGGGACAACCATGCCTTTGCGGCAAAACTGGCCCGCGGTGCTGATGTGCTCGACGTCTTTTCGCATGTGGGTGGCTTTGCACTGGCCGCGCTGGCCGGGGGCGCAAATAGTGCGCTGGCGGTGGACGGCTCAGCGCCGGCGCTCGGTCTCGCCCGTGAAGGCGCACGGGAGAGCGGCTTTGAGGAACGGTTCGAGGCGCGGCAAGGTGACGCCTTCGAAACGCTGGCTGCGCTTGCCGCTGAAGGGCGGCGCTTCGATGTCGTGATCTGTGACCCGCCAGCCTTCGCCCCATCCAAAAAAGCGCTCGATGCCGGGCTCAGAGCCTATGAGCGGATCGCCAAGCTGGCCGCGCCGCTGGTGCGAGACGGCGGGTACCTGTGCCTGTGCTCGTGCAGCCATGCCGCCGATCTGGGAAAGTTCCGTGCCGCCTCATCAAGAGGAATCGGTCGCGCGGGGCGCAGCGGACAGCTTGTCCATACGGGCTTTGCCGGCCCGGATCATCCTCTGATGCCGCAGCTTGCCGAAAGCGGATATCTCAAAGCGCTGTTCTACCGGCTGTGAAGATTCTGCTCGACACCTGCGTACTTTACCCGACGGTGATGCGAGAAGTGCTCATGAAGCTTGCGGAGGCAGGCAAGTTCGAGCCGCTCTGGTCTGAGGCGATCGAGGGGGAATGGGGGCATACTGCGGAGAAGCATGAGCCGGGGGCAAGAGCTTTTGCCGAGGGCGAGATCGCTCTGCTCAACACGCGCTGGCCCAAAGCGCGGGTGCAGCCCGGCGAAGGGCTGAGACAGCGGCTCTGGCTGCCCGATCCCGGAGATATCCATGTGCTGGCGGCGGCTGTCGCCGGGTCGGCCGATGCGATCATGACGCTGAACAAGAAGGATTTTCCAGTGCAAATCCTGGCTGAAGAGGGTCTCAGCCTGCTCGATCCTGATGCTTTCGCGCGCGGGATCTGGGCCGGTGATCCGGAACTCGTGGAGCGCCTCGTGGGCGAGGTGGTGGAGAAAGCCCGTGCTCTATCCGGGGAAGACTGGACGGCGCGGGCGCTGTTGAAGAAAGCGCGCCTGCCTCGCTTGGCCAAGGCGCTCTCGCAGGTTTAGCGGCGGGGACACGGCCGGAGAGATCAGGCTTTGTCCCAGCGCGTTTCGAGAGCGCGGATCGCAGCGATACGCTCGTGTGACTTGGGGTGGCTGAGGAGCCATGCGGGCTGGCGCCCCGCGACACTGCCCGAGAGCTGTTCGAGCTTTTCGAAGAGCGCAACCTGCGGTGCCACGCCAATTCCTGCTTTCGTCAGCAGGGCGGCCGCATATTCATCGGCTTCGTACTCGTCCGAGCGTGAGAGGCGCGCGGCCAGAAGCGATGTGGCCATGTTCGCCAGCCAGAAACCGACGCCCGGAATGAAGCGATTGAAAATCGCTCCGAGGGCCATTCGCATTGCGTTCTGGCCCGTGAAATCAATCATGCGGCGGCGCGAATGGCCAAGTGCGACGTGGCCCATTTCATGGGCTATGACCGAGGCCAATTCCTCGGCGCTGACTTCTCCGGATCGGAATTTCTCGTAAAAACCTCGCGTTATGAATATCCGGCCATCAGGCGCGGCAAGCCCGTTGACCGGCTCGATCTCATAGAGGTGGACGCGCACGCGCGGTAGGTCGAGCGCCTTTGCGAGACGGTTCAGAACCGGTTGAAAGTTCGGGTCGACCAGCTCGGATGATTTCTGGTCGAGTTCGCGCAGGGTGTTTTTCACCGAGAAGCGATAGATCAGAAGCGCATAGGCCAGTGGCAGGAGGATGGGGAGAAACTTGAGCATGACAAAGATATGGGGCGGGCGAGGCTACCACGCAACAGGCATCTTCATCGGGCCACGGAAGGCCCAGCCGTGAAACGGAACATCTCCAGTCACATGAAGGTCGGGGAAGGCGTCGAAGAGCATGGGTAGCGCGGCATCGACGATGAGCGCACGGGCGATGGCGGCCCCGCCGCAGAAGTGGGGTCCGGCACCGAAGGGGATGCTTGGGCCGGTGTCGCGGGTAATGTCAAAGCGCTCGGGCGATTCGAAGTAGTCCTCGTCACGACCTGCAGAAGAAAACATGAAGAAGACACGCGTGCCCGGTGCAAGCGTGACTCCGCAAACTTCATCTTGGCGGGCAATCTCGCGGGGCGACATCCCGATGGGCGAGATCCAGCGGGCGTATTCTTCAAAAACCTGACCCCAACCAGCCTCGCCGCTGCGGACCATCTCTAGTTGCTCGGGGTGCTCCAGCATCGCCCAAGCGGCGCCTGCGATGGCGTCGCGCGGCTCGTTCTGACCGCCCGAAATGATCAGCTTGATGTTCGCACGGGTGCTGTCCATGGGCAGCCCTGCTTCGATCTGACGCGAGAGCGCGGACATGTTGGGCGCGGGCTTCAGCGTCTCGAGCATGGTGTCGATATGAGCATCTATCGAGGCGGTGCAATCGTGGCAATTGGCCTCGATGGCAGGGTCACCCGCGTAATTTGCGCAGCCGTCGATCATGCCCTGGCTGACCCGGTCAAGCTCCTCTGGAGGCATGTTCACAAGGCCCGTCACGTGGCGCAGGGCATTGGCCGAGGCCGGCATGGCGAAATCGCGCACGAGATCGCATTTTCTGCGCGGAGCGAGCTCCTCGATCAGTTCAGCCACATCGGATTTTATCTGCGGAAGCCAGACTTCACGGACCGTCTTGGGGCTGAGGGCGGGAAAGAGGATCCTGCGTTCTTCCTGATGCGCCTCGCCATCCTTGCGCATCATGTTCTCGCCCATCAGCTTCGTCATCAGTCCTTCCGGCTGACGCGACGAAAACACATCAATTCGTTTTTCTTCTCGGAAAATGTCGTCTCGCTTGGTAAAAAGAATCGCGTTGAGCTCGGGCACGAAGGTTACCGGCGCCTCCTGGCGCATTCTGGCAAGGGCGGGGTAAGGATCGGCTGCGAAGCTGGCCGGTTCAATATGCGTGACAGGGGCCTCTCTCATGGTGCAACGTTACGGAGCAGCGGGGATTCGCGCCAGAGGAGTTTGACTTGGCCAGTAAATACGACACGGATGGAGGCGCGGGCAGCGCGGCGCGGCTGGGGCTGATCGTTCTTTCCACGGATGAGACGATCGAGTTCGAGGCGCGGCAGCTCTTGGCCGGACGCGATGCGAGCCTTGCTCATACGCGGATCAAGGCGGAAGCGGAGGTGACGCCGGAGACGCTGGGCATGATGGAAGGGCGGTTGACGGAATCAGCGGTGCTCTTGCCGAGCGGGCTTGATGTGATCGGCTATGCCTGCACCTCGGCCTCGACAGTCATCGGCCCCGCGCGCGTCGCCGAGCGGATCGGCGCGGTGCATCCTGATGCGACGGCCTGCAATCCCATCAGCGCGGTCATGGCAGCGCTCGCGGCGCTCGAGGCCAGAACACTTGCCTATGTGAGCCCCTATGTGCCGGAGGTGACCGCGCCCATGCGGGCGATGCTGGCAGAACACGGCTTCGAGACGGTCTCTGAGCGCAGCTTCGGCGAAAGCGATGACCGGACCGTGGCACGGATCTGTGAAAGCTCGACATTGGATCTGATCGAAGAGGCGGACACCGCTGACGCCGATGTGGTGTTCGTCAGTTGCACGAACCTGCGCACCTTCGGCATTCTCGAAGAGGCCGAGGCGGCGCTGGGCAAGCCGGTGATCTCGTCCAATCTCGCGTTGCTCTGGCATATGCTGAAGCACGCAGGGGGCGATGCGAGAGGCTGGGGGCCGGGACGGCTTTTCAGCCTCGATGAGTCGGCCCGCCTGCAGCGCGCTTCCGCGTGAGGCGTAAAAGCCAGCGGCCAAGAAAGAGTGCGCCGCCCAAGGCGGCGAGAAAGCCGATGAGCTGGCTGGCCAGATCGGCAGCCATCTCCAGATTCTGACCGAATGCATAGCCGAGCGCGAGGTACACGCTCACCCAGATGACTTCACCTGCTGCTGCGGCGGTGCTGAATCGGGCCCAGCCGAACCCTGCGGCGCCTGCTGCGAAATTGGCATAGGGTCCGAGGGGCGAAAACAGCCAACGTGTGAGAAAGATGCCGCTGCTGCCATTGGCGCGAATATAGGCCTTGGCGCGGGTATAGAGCGCGCGCCGTCTCGGGCGTATCGAAAGCGCGGCCTTGATCGGGCTGCTGGCAAGCCGGCCGAGGCGGAAGCCTGTCTGATCGCCGAGCAGAGCCCCGGCAAGCGCAAGGAGCCAAACGGCGCCGAGAGACAGATCGCCCGCCGCCGCGAATGCCCCCGCGGCAAGCATCACCAGTGAAGCCGGAACAGGCAGCGCGAGACAGGAGGCGAAGGTGACCAGGCCAAGGACTGGCGCGCCGTAATGGGCGATGAGTTGTAAGAGCCAATCGCTCATTTGTGATCGGAATGCGCCGCGAGATAAGCTTCGGTTTCCGCGAGGATATTTTCCACCGAAATGCCGCGCGCCTTGGCGATTTCCTCAAGGGTCGGGCGGTTTCCGGGACGCATTTCTAGGCCGAGGTGCGCGGCCAGATCGGGCGCGTCGACCACCCATGACTTCGCGATGTAACGCGGTGTCATCCAGGGCTCGACCTTTTGTGCCTGATGGGCCGGCTCCATCCAGTAGAGCGT
>JAWLEL010000133.1:0-6639 GCA_041686165.1 Lentibacter sp. | reverse complement strand
ACCATTGCCTACATCCTCGATCACGGCGAAGCGAAACTCGTGCTCTGCGACACGCAATTCCTGCCCCAGCTCGAAACCGCCATCGCCGAGATGGACGGCCCCGGCCCCGAAATCGTCGAGCTGGCCGACCCCTCCGCAGGTTTCCCGGCGACAGGGCGCTACACCGAGTATGAAGCCTTCCTCTCCGGGGGCGATCCGGCTTTCTCCTGGGTCATGCCCAGCGACGAATGGGAAAGCCTCGCGCTCAACTACACCTCCGGAACGACAGGCCGCCCCAAGGGCGTGGTCTACCATCACCGCGGCGCCTATCTCATGACGATGGGCACGGTGGTCAGCTGGCAGCTCACGCTCCGCCCCATCTATCTGACCATCGTGCCACTGTTTCACTGCAACGGCTGGAACCACACCTGGATGATGCCGCTGCTGGGCGGCACCGTGGTCTGCTGCCGCGACGTCACCGCCAAGAACATCTACGATGCCATCGCCGACGAGGGCGTGACCCATTTCGGCGGCGCGCCCATCGTGCTGAGCACCATCGTCAACGCGGACGCGGCAGAGCGCCGCGACTTCTCGCACACTGTCGAGGTTTTCACGGCAGGGGCCCCGCCGCCCGCCGCCACGCTGGCCGCCATCGAACCGCTCGGCTTCAACGTCACGCAGGTCTACGGGCTGACAGAGACCTACGGCCATGTCACCGAATGCCTCTGGAGAGACCGCTGGAACGATCACGCGGATGAAGAACGCTATGCCATCAAGGCGCGCACCGGCGTGCTCATGCCGATGATGGACGAGGCCGAGGTGCTCGACCCCGAAACGATGCAGAGCACGCCCAATGACGGCGAGACGCAGGGCGAGATCATGATCCGCGGCCATTGCGTGATGAAGGGCTATCTGAAGAATCCCGAGGCCACGCGCGCCGCCTTCGAGGGCGGCTATTTCCACTCCGGCGACATCGCCGTGCAGCACCCCGACAGCTACCTGCAGATCAAGGACCGCTCCAAGGACATCATCATTTCCGGCGGCGAGAATGTCAGCTCCGTCGAAGTCGAGGGCGTCGTCGCGGCGCATCCGGCGGTCTCGCTCTGCGCCGTCGTGGCCAGGCCCGACGAGAAATGGGGCGAGGTGCCCTGCGCCTTCGTCGAGCTGAAAAGCGGCGCCGAGGCGACGGAGGCAGAGCTCATCGCCTTTGCCCGCGAGCGTCTCGCGGGCTTCAAGACGCCCAAGAGGGTCGTGTTCCGGGAACTGCCCAAGACCTCCACGGGCAAGATCCAGAAATTCGAACTGCGCGGCCTCGCCGCGAAGCTCTGAGCACAGAGCGGGCCAAGCTCGTTCGAACGGGCTTCCCCGCGCCTCACCCCGGCCGTCAATATCTCTTTCCCCCTTCGCCCTGCGCGTGCTACCTTCCGGCCAAAGAGGCAAGAGCAGGCCCACCCTTACAGATGACAGCGCTCAAGGAATATGACCGCATCGAGGCCACCGGCCTCTGGCGCGCCTCCCCCGAGGCCCAGCGCCGGGAAGTGATCGTTTCCATCGGCGAGGCGACCTTGACGATCACCGACCACAAGGACACCGCGCTGGGCCACTGGTCGATCCAGGCGATTTCCCGCGCCAACCCGGGCAAGCGCCCGGCCGTGTTTCACCCCGATGCCGACCCCGGCGAGACACTCGAATTGCCCGAGGACGAGGCCCAGATGATCGAGGCGATCGAGAAGCTGCGCACCGCGGTTGAGCGCAGCCGTCCGCACCCTGGCCGCCTGCGGCTCTTCACCGGGATCGCGCTGCTCCTGCTCGCCGCCGCGATCACGCTCTTCTGGCTTCCGGGTGCGGCGCGCGATCACGCCCTGCGCGTCGTGCCCGATGTCAAACGTCAGGAGATCGGCGGCGCCCTTCTGGCTCGTATCTCCCGAGTCTCCGGTCTGCCTTGCGATGCGCCCGAAGCGAGCCGCGTTTTGCGTCGCCTCGGCGCGCGTCTGCCCACGCCAAGCGGCGCGGCGCAGCTCGTCGTCCTGCGCGGCGGCGTCTCCGAGGCTGCGCATCTGCCCGGCGGAATCATCCTGATCGGCCGCGCCCTGGTCGAGGATTACGAGGAGCCCGATGTCGTCGCAGGCTACATTGTCGCCGAACACCTCGCCGCCCAACTCGAAGACCCGATGCGCGGCCTGCTCGAACAGGTCGGCTTCATCGCCACCCTGCGCCTGTTGACCACGGGGCAGCTGACCGACGAAACGCTGGATGACTACGCCGAAAACCTGCTCACACGGGCGCAGCCCGCCATCCCCGACGAAACGCTGCTGGCCGGGCTCGAGGCCTGGTCCGTCCGGGCCCGCCCCTATGCCTATGCCCGCGACATCACCGGCGAGGAAACTCTCGCGCTGATCGAGGCAGACCCCTTCGCGAACACGGCTCCCGAGCCGCTCATGTCCGACAATGACTGGCTGCGGCTCCAGTCGATCTGCGGCGGCTGACCCTTCGGGCGATCAAACTGTCACGTGCAGCCCTTGCATGCCCTCGCGCAACTGGGCAAGGTAAGGGAAAGGCCGCTGACTCGCTGAACGGCACAACCCTCCCCTTTTGACCACGCATGGAGCGAAGGCATGAGATTCGAATCGCCCACATCCCCCGAAGACGCCGCCAGGCTTCTGGCCGCCTCCGAAAACGCCCGCGTCCTCGCCGGCGGCACCGACCTGCTCGTGCGCCTGCGCGCCGGACATCTCGAGCCCGACATGATCGTCGACATCAAACGTATCGCCGGCATCGGTGACATAACCTCCGAAGAGGGCGGCTGGCGCATCGGCGCGGGTGTCTCCTGCGCCGCGATGAACGAGCACGACGCGCTCAAGGCCGACTATCCCGGCATCGTGGAAGGCGCCGAGCTGATCGGCTCGACGCAGGTTCAGGGCCGCTGCACGATGATCGGCAACCTGTGCAATGCCGGCCCCGCCGCCGACAGCGTGCCGGCCATGGTCGCCGCAGGGGCCACCGCTCATGTCGTCGGGCCGAAAGGCACGCGCGAAGTGCCGGTCTTCGACATTCCCGAAAGCCCCGGCAAGACCAGCCTCGCCAACGGCGAGTTCATCGCCTCGGTCTACCTGCCTCCACGCGGGCTGCGCGGGGGCGACGCCTACCTGCGGTTCATCCCGCGCACCGAGATGGACATCGCCGCGGTCGGCTGCGCGGTCAATCTGAGCCTTGCCGATGACGGCACGGTCGAAGCCGCCGCCGTCGTGCTCGGTGCGGTCGGCCCCAAGGTCATCAAGGCCGAGCAGGCTGCCGCAACCCTGATCGGCACGACATGCGACGAAACGGCCCTCGCCGCCTGCGCCGAAGCGGCCACCGCCGCCGCCACCCCCATCGACGACAAGCGCGGCACGATCGAGTTTCGCAAGGACGTGACGGGCGTGCTTGCCCGACGCGCCGCCCGCATCGCCTACGCCCGCGCCAAAGGAGAGACATCATGAGCCGTATCCACGTCACCACAACGATCAACGGCGACGAGACCGAGTATCTCTGCGAGCCCCAGGACACGCTGCTCGACGTGCTGCGCGACGAGCTCGACCTGACCGGCTCGAAGGAAGGCTGCGCCTCTGGCGATTGCGGGGCCTGCTCGATCATGCTCGATGGCCGCCTGGTCTGCTCCTGCCTCGTGCTGGGTGCCGAGGCCGAAGGCCGCAGCGTCGAGACGATCGAGGGCATGGCCAAGGGCGAAGAGCTGCACCCGCTCCAGCAGGCCTTCATCGACAAGGCCGCGCTTCAATGCGGCATCTGCACACCGGGGATCCTCGTCGCCGCCAAGGACCTGCTCGAACGCAACCCCGACCCGACGGAGGAAGAGGTGCGCTACTGGCTCGCCGGCAACCTGTGCCGTTGCACGGGCTATGACAAGATCATCCGCGCGGTGCTCGACACCGCCGCCGACATGAGAGGAGCTGCCTGATGGCCAAAGACGAGTTCCAAACCCGCCAGTTCAAAGTCGTCGGCACCCGCGTGCCGCGCCCCGACGGGGTCGACAAGGTCACGGGCCGCGCTCGCTACGGCGCGGATATCACCGCGCCCGGCATGCTCACGGGCCTGTGCCTGCGCTCGCCGCATGCCCATGCGCGGATCAAGTCCATCGACACCTCCGCGGCCGAGGCCATGAAAGGCGTCAAGGCCGTCGTCACCCGCGCCGATTTCACCGCAGAGCCCGAAGGCGGCGAGAACCGCGACGTGCTCGACAATGTCATGGCCGGCGAGAAGGCGCTCTATGACGGTCACACCGTCGCCGCCGTCGCCGCCACCTCGCGCTCCGTTGCGCGGGCCGCGCTCAAGGCGATCAAGGTCGACTACGAGGTGCTGCCCCACGTCATCGACGTGGACGAGGCGATGAAACCGGATGCGCCGGTGCTCCACGAGGGCCGCCAGCAGGAGAGCGTTCCCGAGGGATACAGCCAGAACGTGCTCGCCCGCTCGCAATACGGCCACGGCGACGTGGACAAGGGCTTCGAGGAAGCCGACATCGTGATCGAGCGGCACTTTACCACCGCCGCGACCCACCAGGGCTATATCGAGCCCCATGCCTGCCTCGCGACGATGGGCGGAGACGGCAAGGCCGACCTGTGGTGCTGCACGCAAGGCCACTACCACGTCCGCGACACCTGCGCCGAACTGCTCGGCATGGACACCGGCCAGCTCAAGGTCACCTCCTCGGAGATCGGCGGCGGCTTCGGCGGCAAGACCACTGTCTTCCTCGAACCCGTGGCGCTGATGCTGTCGAAGAAATCCGGCAAGCCGGTCAAGATGACCATGAGCCGCGACGAGGTCCTGCGCGCTTCCGGGCCCACGGCCTCCACCTCGGTCAGCATCAAGATCGGCGTGCGCAAGGACGGGCGGATCACGGCGGGCTGGGGCGATTTCCGCTACCAGAACGGCGCCTTCGAGGCCATGAACGGCGCACTTGGCGCCATGTGCGGCTTCGCGCCCTATGATCTCGAGAACGTGCGCACCACCGGCTGGGAAGTCGTGACCAACCGGCCCAAGGCCGCCGCCTACCGCGCGCCCGGCGCGCCCATGGCCGCCTTCGCCGTGGAAAGCGTGATCGACGAGCTGGCGGGGGAACTGGGCATGGACCCGATCGACTTCCGCTTGATGAACGCAGCCGACGAGGGGACCAAGGCCGCCTACGGGCCGACCTACCCGGCCATCGGCCTCAAGGCCGTGCTCGAAGCGGCGAAGGACCACCCGCACTGGAACACACCGCTCGAAGGCGAGAACCGTGGCCGTGGCTTCGCCGTCGGCTTCTGGTTCAATTTCGGCGGCAATACCTCCGTTTCGCTGATGATCAATGGCGACGGCACCGTCTCGCTCTCCGAAGGCAACCCCGATATCGGCGGTTCCCGCGCCTCCATGTCGATGATGGCCGCCGAGGAGCTGGGCATCCCCTATGAGCTGGTGCGCTGCACGATCGCCGATACCGCCTCGCTCGGCCAGAACGATGTCACCGACGGCAGCCGCGTGACCTTCGCCGTCGGCCTCGCCACGATCAAGGCCGCGCGCCACGCCATCGACATCATGAAGGCCCGCGCCGCCAAGATCTGGGGGATCGACGAGGAGGCCGTCGAATGGGTCGACGGCGCGGCCCAGCCCGCCGGCCCCAACGCCGGCAAGTTCGAGCCCATGACCCTCAAGGAGATCGCCGCCCTCGCCTCGAACACCGGCGGACCCATTGCCGGGCACTTCGAGGTCAACGCGGAAGGCGCGGGCGTGAGCTTCGGGGCCCATATCGCCGACACCGAGGTCGACCCGGAGACAGGCGCAGTGAAGGTGTTGCGCTACACCGCATTCCAGGACGCGGGCAAGGCCGTGCACCCCGACTATGTCGAGGGCCAGATGCAGGGCGGGGCCGTGCAGGGCATCGGCTGGGCGCTCAACGAGGAATATATCTACGGCGAGGACGGCATACTTCAGAACCCGGGCTATCTCGACTACCGGATTCCCGTCGCTTCCGATCTGCCGATGATCGACACAAAGATCCTCGAAATCCCCAATCCGGGCCACCCCTACGGCGTGCGCGGCGTGGGCGAGACGGGGATCGTCCCCCCCTTGGCCACGCTCGCAAATGCGGTGAGCCGCGCCGCAGGCGTGCGGATGACATCGCTGCCCATGTCCCCGCCCAAGCTTCTGGCGGCGATCAAGGCATCGAAAGGCTAGCCATGGTCAAGGTCGCGCTCTGGGGCTCATTGGCCGACCTCGCGGGAGAACGCGAGGTCGAGGTCGAGGCCGGTAACCTGCGCGAGCTGCTCAAGGCGCTGGAGGAGGGCTACCCGGCCCTCCGCCCCCAGCTTGACCGCGGCGTGTCGGTCTCGATCGACAGCAAGATCTACAATGACAGCTGGTTCCAGCCCATCGAGGAAGACAGCGAGGTCGTCCTGCTCTCCCGCCTCGAAGGCGGCTGAAGCACTGAACGTCGCGCGCCGCGTATGCCCAATATGTGTCCGCAAGCGCTATCAGTGACAGTATCAATGCCTTTTTTCTTGCGGAAAATATCCCGTGGGGGGGGGGGTCTGGGGGGAGCAGAGCTCCCCCCCAGTTGATCGGATTTGGCGAAGCCAAATTCGAAACCCGCTCACCGCCCCTTGATATGCCGCAGAAGCGCCTCGCTGG
>JAWLEL010000132.1:0-6656 GCA_041686165.1 Lentibacter sp. | reverse complement strand
GTTTCGAGCGAAATCGGTTCCTTGGCGATCTTCATCACCTTGCGGACCTTTTCGAGCGGCATTTGCAGCTTCTCGGCCAGCTCCTCGGGTGTCGGCTCGCGGCCGATCTCGTGAAGCATCTGGCGGCCCGTGCGCACCAGCTTGTTGATCGTCTCTATCATGTGAACCGGAATGCGGATCGTGCGGGCCTGATCGGCAATCGAGCGCGTGATCGCCTGGCGGATCCACCATGTCGCGTAGGTCGAGAACTTGTAACCGCGGCGGTATTCGAACTTGTCGACGGCCTTCATCAGGCCGATGTTGCCTTCCTGGATGAGATCGAGGAATTGCAGGCCACGGTTGGTGTATTTCTTGGCGATGGAGATCACGAGGCGCAGGTTGGCCTCGACCATCTCCTTCTTGGCCGCGCGGGCCTCCTTCTCGCCTTTCTGAACCTGTCCGACGATGCGGCGGAACTCGGCGATGTCGAGGCCGACATACTGGCCGACCTGCGCCATGTCCGCGCGCAGCTCCTCGACCTTGTCCGCCGAGCGTTCGATGAACATCTGCCAGCCGCGCCCCGACTTCTCGGCCATGTCTTCGAACCATGTCGGGTCGAGCTCGCGCCCGCGATAGGCCTCGACGAATTCGCGGCGGTTGATGCGGGCCTGATCGGCCAGCTTCACCATCGAGCTGTCGATCTGCATGATGCGACGGTTGATGCCGTAGAGCTGGTCGATCAGCGCTTCGATCCGGTTGTTGTGCAGGTGCAGCTCGTTTACCAGCTCGACGATCTCCGAGCGGAGTTTTTGATACTTTTTCTCCTGCTTGTCCGAAAAGGTGCCATCCTCGTTCAGCGTGGCCGAGATCCGGCTGTCCTGCATGGCCGAGAGCTTCTCGTAATCGTCGGCGATCCGGTCGAGCATATCCAGAACACGCGGCTTGAGAGCGGCTTCCATTGCCGCAAGCGACATGTTGGCCTGTTCCTCTTCCTCGTCGTCGTCCTCGTCATTGGCGATCGGATTGCCATCGGCGTCGAGCTCGGTTTCGGTGTCCTTGGCCGGCTCGCTCGCGACATTGGCCGCGACCGGCGCAGCCGGAGTCTCCTCGACATCCTCGTCGATCGAGCGGTCGAATGTGGCATCAAGGTCGATGACGTCGCGCAGCAGAATGTCTTCGCTCAGAAGCTCGTCACGCCAGATCGTGATCGCCTGGAAGGTCAGCGGGCTCTCGCAGAGCCCGGCGATCATCGTGTTGCGCCCGGCCTCGATCCGCTTGGCGATGGCGATCTCGCCCTCGCGGCTGAGAAGCTCCACGGAGCCCATCTCCCGCAGGTACATGCGCACCGGATCGTCGGTGCGGTCGAGCTTCTCGTTGCCGCTTCCGCCAAGCGTCAGCTCGCCCTTCTGGCTCTGCGTGACAAGCTCGCCGGCTTTCTGTTCTTCTTCCTCGGCCTCTTCGTCCTCGATGATGTTGATGCCCATCTCCGAGAGCATGGACATGACGTCCTCGATCTGCTCGGAGCTGACCTGGTCGGGCGGCAGAACCTGATTGAGCTGATCGTAGGTGATGTAGCCCTTCTCGCGGGCCGCCGAGATCATCTTCTTGACGGCCGCCTGGCTCATGTCGAGCGCGGAGACAGCCTCTTCGCCGTCCGGTTTACGCTCTTCAGTATCTTTTGCGGCCATGCTTTGCTCCTTCGGAACGTCAATCGCGGGTGATTCGGCTGCCGAATCATGCGGTCTGCGAAGTGATTCGAAAACCCGTTTACCCTGTTTTGTTCAGCGTTTCCCTATCAAAACGCACTAATCGGACGAATCACTGTGGCCAATTTGCGCCATCAAGGCGGCGAAGGCCTCGCGCTCGGCACGGCTGATTCGGGCACCGTTCTTGCCGAGGTCGTATTCCGTCTTGTCTTCCTGCGTCCCGCTCTGGGCCCGGTTTCGCGCTTGTGCCGCCTGGCTGAGGCGCCATGTCATGGCCTCATCCGCCAGATCGCCAAGGTCTTCTTCGGCCTCCGCCACTTCCGCGCGCAGTCCCCGGTATGCTTCGAGCTTGGCCAGTTCCTCGGCCAGTGTCATGCGCACCAGGTCGTCATCCGCCTCATCCTTGAGCGCGGGGACGATGCGCAAATGGGGGCGGGCGAGCAGATTGTCAACGGCTTGCTCGCCCAAGTGCCGCGCGGCCTCGGCGCGGGCGCTTGCCGCATCGGCCGCATCGAGCCGCAGAACCACGTGGCGCAGCGCCGAGAGCCCCGCATCCGGGCAGTCGAGCGTTTCCAGCGCATAGGCGAACTCGTCGCAGAATTTCGGGTGCCTGAGCAGCACGGCGAGGATCACGGCAATGCGCATGTTCTCCCATGCCTGCTCGCCCGCCGCGGCGAGAAAGCTGTTCTTGGTCTCGCTCAGCGAGCCGAGCACGGGCGGCTGCCAGCCGCCCTTCCCGGGCGGTCTTTGCCCTCCTCTGCGCGGCGTGAACCCCTGGCCCTGCTGCCGGGGCCTGAACAGCTCCCAGCGCATCTCCTTGATCGCCTGGCCATAGTGGCTGCGGATCGAAGGGTCGCGGATCAGCTTGATCTTGTCGCGCAACGCCTTGTCGAGCGCGGCCTTGCGCTCGGGGCTGTCAAAGCTGCGGCCCTCTATCTCGCGTTGCCAGAGCAGCTGCACCATCGGCAAGGCCCCGTCCAGCAGCTCGCGCAGGGCCACCGGCCCCCTGGCGCGCAGGATGTCATCGGGGTCCTTTCCCTCGGGCATGAGAGCGAAGCGCAGGGACTTGCCCGCTTCCAGAAGCGGCAGGGCAAGGTCGATCACGCGGTGAGCCGCGCGCAGCCCCGCCGTATCGCCATCAAGCGCGATGATCGGCTCTTCGGACATGCGCCACAGGTGGGCCAACTGGTGTTCGGTCACCGCCGTGCCAAGTGGCGCGACGGCGGCTTCGAAGCCCGCCTCCGAAAGCGCGATCACATCCATGTAGCCCTCGGCCACGATCAGCGGCAGGCCCTTCCCCGCCGCCGCACGGGCGGGACCGTGATTGAAAAGCGTGCGCGACTTGTCGAAGAGCGGCGTCTCGGGGCTGTTGAGATACTTGGCGTTGTCGGCCGGGTCCATCGCGCGCCCCCCGAAGGCGATGGCGCGCCCGCGCGCATCCCGGATCGGGAAGATGATGCGATTGCGGAAGGTATCATAGGGCTTGCCACCCTTGGAAGACGGCTTGGCCAGCCCGGCCTCGACGATCAGCTCGGGAGCAACGCCCTTGCCGGTGAGATGATCCCAGAGGTTCTGCCAGCCCTCGGGGGCAAAGCCGATCTCGAAGCGCTCCTGCGCGTCTTCCGCGAGCTTGCGCCCCCCAAGGTAGTCGCGTGCCCCCGCGCCGGCGCCTGTCTTGAGCTGCAGCCGGAAGAACTGGACCGCCTGCTCCATGACATCTGCCAGAACGGCGTGTTTGTCGGCCTTCTGCTTTGCCTGCGGGTCGGGTTCGGGCATCGGCATCCCGGCCTCTCCCGCGAGGATCTCGACCGCCTCCATGAAGCCGACATTCTCCGTCTCGCGGACGAAGGAGATCGCATCGCCCTTGGCGTGGCAGCCGAAGCAATAATAAAAGCCCTTGCGGTCATCGACGTGAAAACTCGCCGTCTTCTCGTGATGAAAGGGGCAAGGCGCCCACATGTCGCCCTTGCCCTGGTTTGACTTGCGCTGGTCCCACATGACCTTCCGGCCCACCACGTCGCTCAGCGACAGGCGGGTGCGCAGCTCATCGAGGAATCCATTGGGCAGGGACATGATCTGAATATGGGTGCGCGCGGGCTGCGGGGCAAGTCAATCCGGCACGAAGCCCGCACATTGCTCGACGAAGCTCGCGCGCACGTCGGCGCCTTTCAGATCCTTGCGATCGAGCGTGTAGACGTAGCCTACCACGATTGGCACGGAGGTCTTCATTTCCTCGGCAACGGTTTCGAGCAGCTCGGCCCTGGCCCTTTTCTCGCTGCGACGCGCCAGGCGCATCTCGGCGGCCTGTGCCATGATCTCGCCCTGCGCTTCACAGCGCGCCTGGCGTTCGTCGGCCGTTTCGGCCAAGGCTCCGCCCGCCGCCGTCATCAGCGCAAGCGTCATTCCGATCAGGTGTTTCATGGGCTTTTCCCCTCTGGTTTCTCGGCGGTGTGATAAACCGCGCGTGGCGCAGAGTCAGCGCCAAATTTCAAAGAGCAGTCAGATGCGCACTTCACCGCGCGCCATGTGGTAGTGATACATGATCGGCGGGGCGAAGAGCAGCAGCCAGCCATAGGTGAGATAAACGAGAATCAGCGCCGGCCACCAGAGCACCGAGACGACAAGCCCCACCGCGCCCGCGATCCGCATGGCCAGCCCGCGCGGCAAGGCGCGCATCAGGAAAAGCTGAAAGAGCTTGCCGCCGTCGAGCGGGTGCACGGGCAGCAGGTTGAAGATGAAAAGCGCGAGATTGAGCCGCGCGAAGAGCATCAGGTAGCTGCCGACGATATCGAAGCCACTCTGAGGCCCGCTCCAGATCCACCAGGCGCCGAGCGAGGCGATCGCCCAGAGCGCAAGGTTCACGACCGGGCCCATGATGGTGATGAACTCCAGCTGGCGGCGCGTGCCGGAGCGTTTATGCTCGCAAAACCCACCGCCGCCGAAAAGCACGATCCGGCGCACCGGAATGCCCTGGACCTCGCAGGCCCAGGCGTGGCCGAGCTCGTGCAGGTAGATCGACACCAGCAGCATTGCAACGATGGTCGCGACCCAGATGAAATTGGAAAACCCGGCCAGCACGAGCAGGATGAGCGCGAGCACGGCAAGCGATTGCGCGATCTCCACGCGCTCACCGAGCAGACCTTTGAAACTGAAAACCGTGGGGCCGGGCTGAAACATGCGCGCAGCTTTGCGGATCGGCTCGGGCGGGGCAAGCCAAATCGACGGCGCTTGCGGGGGTCGTGTTGCGGGGCGGCGAGCCAGCGCCAAGGCTACAGCGGTTATCCAAGTCACTGGCGTGCGGCGAAGATGCTGCGCACAAAGACCGACCCAATCGCCAAGGACGGCGCGCCTCGCTCCCGCCTCTCCCCCACAGACCAAAACCCCTTGCCCCGCTGCGCGGCGCGGATTACCCCCGCGCCATGCATGTCAACACGCTCATACTTGGCGCTGGTGCCGCCGGCCTGATGGCCGCCGCCCATGCGGGGCCGTCCACTCTGCTCATCGACCATGCCCGCAAGCCCGGCGAGAAGATCCGCATCTCCGGCGGCGGGCGCTGCAATTTCACCAACATCTATTGCGCGCCCGAAAACTTCCTGAGCGAGAACCCGCATTTCGCCAAGTCCGCCCTCGCCCGCTACACGCAATGGGATTTCATCGACCTCGTCGCGCGGCACGGCATCGCCTATCACGAAAAGACCCTCGGCCAGCTCTTCTGCGACGGCAAGTCGCAGCAGGTCATCGACATGCTGCTGGGCGAGACCGCCCGCGCCGGGGCCGAACTCTGGCTGGAGACCTCCCTTGCCGATCTCGGCCATGATGGCACCGTCTTCAAAGCCACACTCGAGAGCGAAGGCACACGCAAGAGCGTGACGGCGCGCAATCTCGTCCTCGCCACGGGCGGCAAGTCGATCCCCAAGATGGGCGCGACAGGCCTTGCCTATGACATTGCCCGGCAATTTGGCCACGAGATCACAGAGACGCGCCCAGCCCTCGTCCCCTTCACCTTCGATGGCCAGCCTTTCGCCGCGCTCTCGGGCACATCTGCCCAGACCCGCGCAAGCGCGGGCGGCGGGGCCTTCGAGGAGGCCACGCTCTTTACGCATCGCGGGCTTTCCGGCCCTGCGATCCTGCAAGTCTCCTCCTACTGGCGCGAGGGCGAGACGATCACGCTCGATCTCGACCCGGGCGGCGAACTTTACGAGGCCCTGCGCGCCCAGCGGCGGGCCGAGGGCCGCCGCAACCTGACGACGGAGCTTTCGCGCCACCTGCCCGCAAGGCTCGTCGACCATCTCGCGGGGCCGCTCGCGCTGAAGGGCAACCTCGCCGACCAGTCCGATGCCCGCCTCGCCGAGATCACGGGGGCCTTGCGCTCCTGGCAGCTCAAGCCCACCGCCACCGAAGGCTATCGCACCGCCGAAGTCACGCTCGGCGGCGTCAGCACGGATGCGCTCAGCTCGAAAACCATGGAAAGCGCCCATCTGCGCGGCCTCTACATCATCGGCGAGGCAGTCGATGTGACGGGCTGGCTCGGCGGCTACAACTTCCAGTGGGCGTGGTCCTCGGCCGTGGCCGCCGCGCACGATATTGCCAGCCGGGCCTGAGCCTGCCTATATGCGCCCATGACAGGTGACACCGACATCACGGCCCATCTCGCCGCGCGCCTCAAGGCCGCCCGCGCCGAGCGCGGGCTTTCGCTCGAGGCGCTCTCGAAGCTCTCGGGGGTCTCGCGCTCCATGCTCAGCCAGATCGAGCGCGGCGCCTCCTCGCCGACCGTCGCCAGCCTGTGGAACCTCACCCGCGCGCTCGGCGTGGATTTCGCGGGGCTTCTGGACAGGTCCGGCACACCGGAAAGCCCGATCTTCGAACATGTCCGCGCTGCCGAAACGCCCGCCTTCACGGAGACGGGCGAGCGATGCACCATCCGCATTCTCTCCGCGCCCGCCGACGTGGGCAAGACCGAGGTCTACCACC